>DASVQQ010000004.1 GCA_036389035.1 Jatrophihabitans sp. | reverse complement strand
CCTGAAAGCCAGGACCGGGGCCTTTCGCACGAAACTACGGTGATTACTCGAGCCCGACCGCCTCGGTGGGCGGGGCGTCCGGAACCACCAGCTCAGCCTTGGACTCGCCGCGGAAGGTGAACTTCTCCTTGCCGTCCTCGCCGAGTTCGGTGTCGACCACCACGATCTGGCCGGCCCCGAGCTCGCCGTACAGGATCTTCTCGGACAGGCTGTCCTCGATCTCGCGCTGGATCGTGCGACGCAACGGACGGGCGCCCAGAACCGGGTCGTAGCCCTTCTTGGCCAGCAACGCCTTGGCTGTCGACGTCAGCTCCATGGCCATGTCCTTGTTCCGCAGCTGGGCGTCCACCCGGGCTGCCATCAGATCGACGATCTCGACGATCTCGTCCTCGGTCAGCTGGTGGAAGACCACGATGTCGTCGATCCGGTTGAGGAACTCGGGCCGGAAGTGCTGCTTGAGCTCGTCGTTGACCTTCTGCTTCATCCGGTCGTAGTTGGAGCCGCTGTCGTTGGCTCCGGCGAAGCCGAGGCTGCCGACCGACTTGGACGCGTCCTTGGTGCCCAGGTTGGTGGTCAGGATCAGGACGGTGTTCTTGAAGTCCACGATCCGGCCCTGGCCATCGGTCAACCGGCCGTCTTCGAGCACCTGCAGCAGCGTGTTGAAGACGTCGGGGTGAGCCTTCTCGACCTCGTCGAACAGCACCACCGAGAACGGCTTGCGCCGCACCTTCTCGGTCAGCTGGCCGCCCTCGTCGTAACCGACGTACCCGGGAGGCGCGCCGACCAGGCGCGAGACCGTGTAGCGGTCGTGGAACTCGGACATGTCCAGCTGGATGAGCGCGTCGGCGTCACCGAACAGGAACTCGGCCAGCGTCTTGGCCAGCTCGGTCTTACCGACACCGGACGGGCCGGCGAAGATGAACGAGCCACCGGGGCGCTTGGGGTCCTTGAGGCCGGCCCGGGTGCGCCGGATCGCCTGGGACACCGCGCGGATGGCGTCGTGCTGGCCGATGACGCGCCGGTGCAGCTCGTCTTCCATTCGCAACAGCCGCGCGGTCTCTTCTTCGGTCAGCTTGAACACCGGGATGCCGGTCCAGTTGGCCAGCACCTCGGCGATCTGCTCGTCGTCGACCTCGGCGACCACGTCGAGGTCACCGGCCTTCCACTCGCGCTCGCGCTGGGCCTTGTCGTTGAGCA
This sequence comes from Jatrophihabitans sp., assembly GCA_036389035.1. NCBI lineage: Bacteria > Bacillati > Actinomycetota > Actinomycetes > Jatrophihabitantales > Jatrophihabitantaceae > Jatrophihabitans > Jatrophihabitans sp. The sequence goes on along the minus strand of DASVQQ010000004.1, from coordinate 16,248 downwards.
GGTTCTTCTCCTTGTCACGCAAGGAGGCGGCCTTCTCGAAGTCCTGCGCGTCGATCGCGGACTCCTTGTCGCGACGGACGTTGGCGATCCGGTCGTCGAACTCGCGCAGGTCCGGCGGTGCGGTCATCCGGCGGATCCGCATCCGGGAGCCGGCCTCGTCGATCAGGTCGATCGCCTTGTCGGGCAGGAACCGGTCGGAGATGTAGCGGTCGGCCAGGCCGGCCGCGGCCACCAGCGCGCTGTCGGTGATCGAGACCCGGTGGTGGGCCTCGTAGCGGTCCCGAAGGCCCTTGAGGATCTCGATGGTGTGCGCCACCGACGGCTCGCCGACCTGCACCGGCTGGAACCGCCGCTCGAGCGCGGCGTCCTTCTCCAGGTGCTTGCGGTACTCATCCAGGGTGGTGGCGCCGATCGTCTGCAGCTCGCCACGAGCCAGCATCGGCTTGAGGATCGAGGCGGCGTCGATGGCGCCCTCTGCCGCGCCGGCGCCGACGAGGGTGTGGATCTCGTCGATGAACATGATGATGTCGCCGCGGGTCCGGATCTCCTTGAGAACCTTCTTCAGGCGCTCCTCGAAGTCACCGCGATAGCGGGAGCCGGCCACCAGGGAGCCCAGGTCAAGGGTGTAGAGCTGCTTGTCCTTCAGCGTCTCGGGCACCTCGCCGCGGACGATGGCCTGGGCCAGGCCTTCGACCACCGCGGTCTTGCCGACACCGGGCTCGCCGATCAGCACCGGGTTGTTCTTGGTGCGACGCGAGAGCACCTGCATCAGGCGCTCGATCTCTTTCTCGCGCCCGATCACCGGGTCGAGCTTGCCCTCGCGAGCGGCCTGGGTGAGGTTGCGCCCGAACTGGTCGAGCACCAGCGAGGTCGACGGAGCGCCTTCTTGGGCAGTGCTGCCGGCCGGCTCCTTGGACTGGTAGCCGTTGAGCAGCTGGATGACCTGCTGCCGAACCCGGTTGAGGTCAGCGCCCAACTTCACCAGGACCTGGGCGGCGACGCCCTCGCCCTCGCGGATCAGGCCGAGCAGGATGTGCTCGGTGCCGATGTAGTTGTGGCCCAGCTGCAGGGCCTCGCGCAGCGAGAGCTCCAGCACCTTCTTGGCCCGGGGCGTGAATGGAATATGTCCTGAAGGGGCCTGCTGGCCCTGGCCGATGATCTCTTCGACCTGCTGGCGCACTGCCTCCAGGGAGATGCCGAGCGACTCCATGGCCTTGGCCGCGACGCCCTCACCCTCGTGGATCAGGCCCAGGAGGATGTGCTCGGTGCCGATGTAGTTGTGGTTGAGCATCCGAGCCTCTTCTTGGGCCAGGACGACGACTCGACGGGCTCTGTCGGTGAACCGTTCAAACATTGTCGCTCTTCTCCTTACCGCTCGGCGGGATCACTGGCTGGACCGCCGTGCAGGTCTTTGACTCTAGTCGTCACCACGACCAGGGTCGCGTTTCTGTCCCCCGCATCTGCTCTCAGCGAACGCCTTATGAGCCTACGCTGATTTAACAAGATTGCTCGCTGGTTCAGCACAGTCTCGCTGGTCGCACCCGAAGAGGGGTTGTCATAACAGCGCGGGAGCTGGATTTATGCCAGAGAGGGCACGATGGCGGAGTCGCGACAGGGCGAATCGGAGAAATGCGGGTCGGACCGCTCGGGGGCCGGCCTCGGCCGGCTATCGGCGACGCTGTCGACCGATTGTCGACGAGGCGACTCTAATTGAGCCGCGGCAATCACGTGGCGCTGAGATCAGAGGAAGCAAAGGCGCAGGACAGGTGCTGCCGGCTGGCGCGAGCGGCCGGCAGCCGTCAACGAAAGGAGCGTCGTTGACGAGAAACCGGTGACCGCCGAGCCTTCGGCCGGCTCGGCGGATCGGTTTAGTGAGAGGAGTTGTAAGCGTCGAAGATGCTGGCCGGGATGCGACCGCGCTCAGAAACCTTGTGACCGTTCTTGCGCGCCCATTCCCGAATAGCCTGCGTTTGTTCGCGGTCGATACGAGCTCCACTACGGCCCGGACGGCCTGGCGTACCCGGCCTGACCGTGGTAGTGCGCGAGGCACGACGGGCATGGCCAACAAATGGCGCCAAAACCTCGCGCAATTTGTCGGCATTCTCGGAGGAGAGATCGATCTCGTACCCAGAACCGTCGAGGCCGAAAGCGACAGTCTCGGTGGCAGTTCCACCATCTAGGTCATCGACAAGTAGAACTTGGATCTTCTGGGCCATGATGCTTCCAATCTGATGAGAGACGTTCGGGCGATATACCGCGTGCCCGCAACCATTAAAGCACCAAGAGTCCGAACATGAGATATCGAAACGCTGTCATGTGGACAACTTCAGAGAAGGCGCGGTGGACGAAGTGCTATAGATGGGGCGCGGTGGTGGCTACAGCGGCTTGAGAAGCGGGAATAAGATGGTTTCTCTAATTCCCTTGCCGGTCAGCATAGCGATCAACCGATCGATGCCGAGGCCCATTCCGCCAGTCGGTGGCATGCCGTATTCCAGCGCCTGCAAGAAGTCCTCGTCCAGCTCCATGGCTTCGGGATCACCCGCGGCAGCCGCCCGCGATTGCTCCACGAGCACGCGCCGTTGCTCGACAGGATCAGCTAATTCGGTGTAGCCGGGCGCGATCTCGACGCCGCCGATGACCAGGTCCCACGCTTCGGCAAGCCGGGGATCCGATCGGTGCTGCCTTGCCAGCGGCCGGACAGACCGCGGATAGTCACAGACGAACGTCGGTTGAATTAAGGTGTGTTCCACCAGCTTCTCGTATAACTCCAGAACTATCTCACCAGAAGCCCACTCCGGCTTGAGCGCGACATTTCGCGAAGCTGCCAGCTCCCGGAGTCGGCAGTTGTCGGAGTCCGGAGTGACAGATTCCTCGACGGCGGCGGACACTAAATCATAGATTGACGCCCACCGCCACTCCGTAACGAGATTGATATCGATGCCGTCAGCGGTCCGGGGTGAATCTATGCCGACCGCCATAGCGGCATCGAGAATGATGGCGCGGGTCCACTCGGCGACCGACTTGTAATCGCCGTAGGCCTCATACGCCTCGAGCATGGTGAATTCCGCCGAATGGGTGGAGTCGATCCCTTCGTTGCGGAAGGTCTTGCCGATTTCGAAAACACGATCGATTCCGCCCACGACGGCGCGCTTCAGATATAACTCGAGCGCGATTCGAAGCGACATCGGCTGGTCGAATGCATTGAGGTGGGTGTGAAATGGCCGTGCTGCCGCCCCGCCGTGCACGGACTGCAGAATCGGCGTCTCGACCTCGATAAATCCGCGCTGGTTCAGCGAGCTGCGGATCGAGGCAAGCACCTGAGCGCGGATCATCACCATCCGGCGGGCGTCGGATCGCACGATCAGATCCACATAGCGTTGCCGGACCCTGGTCTCTTCACTCATCGGCTTGTGCGCCACCGGCAGCGGACGCAATGCCTTTGCAGTCATCCGCCAAGCGACGGCCAGCACCGACAGTTCACCCCGGCGCGAGGAGATGACCTCACCGGTGACGAATACCTGATCGCCCAGGTCGACGTCGGATTTCCAGGCGGCAAGCGCCTCCGGTCCGATCCGGTCGGCCGAAAGCATGATCTGCAGTTCGATACCGGCCTCGCGCAAAGTCGCGAAACAGAGCTTGCCGGTATTGCGGACGAAGATCACCCGACCGGTCACGCCGACCGTCTGGCCGGTCTCGGCGCCGGCCGGCAGGTCCGGATACGCCTGCCGGATCTGCGCCAGCGTGTGCGTGCGGGCCACCGTCGCCGGAAAAGGCGCCCGGTCCGGCTCGGCCATCAACCGGTCGTACTTCTCCCGCCGGATCCTGACCTGCTCGGGCAGATCGTCGTTGGCATCGGCGGCGGTACTGGAATCGGTCACCGTTTCACCCTATCGGCGCGACTTCACCCTATCGGCGCAGCCGCGGCAGTCCGGCGCTGTCGCGGCGCCCGGCGGGGTCACGGCGCGCCGGGCGCGGAGTCTGGGCGCGGAGTCCGGTGAACCCCGCGCGGCAGCGCCGCTAAGGTCGCATTCATGACCGGCGGGGCGCAGCAGGGGCAGGAGCTGCCCGATTCGGTGCTCGCCCGTTCCTTCGGATCCGAGGCCGCCCGCTATGACCAGGTGCGACCGTCCTACCCGGAGGCGGCGATCCAGCTGGTGCTCGGCGGACTGCGAAATGCCCGCGCCGACGGCCGGCCGCCGCGCGTCCTGGACCTTGGCGCCGGCACCGGCAAGCTGACCGCCTCGCTGGTCGGCCGGCAGGTCGAGGTGGTGGCGGTCGAGCCGGACCGGCAGATGCTGGCAGTGCTCGCCTCGCGGTTGCCGCAGGCCCGCGCGCTGGCCGGCTCGGCCGAGCGCATCCCCCTTCGGGACGGCTCGGTCGACGCGATCGTGGTCGGCCAGGCCTTTCACTGGTTCCACCGCCCGGCCGCCGATCACGAGCTTGCGCGGGTGCTGCGTCCCGGTGGCGTTGTCGGCCTGCTCTGGAACCTGCCCGACCGCAGCGTGGAGTGGGTGCCCAAGCTCTACCGGGCAAGCAGGAAGAGCGAGCAGCCATGGTCGGAGGCCTTCGACCAGCTCGACGGCGGGCTGTTCACCGAACTGGAGCAGGCGTCGGTGCCCTCGGAGCACCTGCTGCCCGGCCCCGGCGGCCTGCGCGACCTGGTCCACACCTGGAGCTGGGTGATCACCCGCACCGAGGCCGAGCGGGACGCCATCGACCACCGGCTACGCATCCTGATCAGCCAGTACGCCGAGTTGCAGGCCCCGGTGGTGGCGTTCCCGCAGCGCACCGAGGTGCTCTGGCAGTACCGGCGCTGAGCCTGCGGACCCGAGGCCGCGGCTCAGGCGCTCACTGGTTGCGTTCGAAGATCAGCCGGAGCCCCAGCAGGGTCAGGTCAGGCTCGTGCCGGTTGACGGTTTCGGCGTGCTCGACCACCAGCGAAGCCAGGCCGCCGGTGGCGATCACCTCGACCGAGCCCGGCGCCTCGGGGACCAGGGTGGCCGCGATCCGCCTGACCAGGCCGTCGACCTGGCCGGCGAAGCCGTAGAGGATGCCCGACTGCAGGGCCTCGACGGTGTTCTTGCCGATCGGGGACCGGGGCGCCACCAACTCGACCTTGCGCAACTGGGCGGCCCGGGCGGCGAGGGCGTCCAGCGAGATCTCGATCCCCGGAGCCAGCGCCCCGCCGAGGAACTCGCCCTTGCCGCTGACCACGTCGAAGTTGGTGGACGTGCCGAAGTCCACCACGATGGCCGGGCCGTTCACCAGGTGAAAGGCGGCCAGGGTGTTGACGATCCGGTCCGCCCCGACCTCCTTGGGGTTGTCGAACAGCAGCGCGACCCCGGTCTTGATACCTGGTTCGACCAGCACGGTCGGCACGCCGGGCCAGTACCGGCTGAGCATCGCCCGCAGCTCGCGCAGCGCGGCCGGCACCGTGGAGCAGCCCGAGATCGCGGTCACCGGCACGTCCTGCAACAGGCCGGTGAAGGTGAGCATCAGCTCGTCGGCGGTGTTGCGGGCATCGGTCTTGACCCGCCACGCGTGCACCAGCCGCTCGCCCTCGAAAACGCCGAGGACGGTGTTGGTGTTGCCGATGTCGATGGCCAGCAACATCAGCCTTCAGCCCCCGCGCCGCCCGGCGCCGGCGAGGCCGGGCCCAGGCTCGGGTCAGAGCTCAGGTCCGGGCTCGGGTCCAGGCTCAGGTCCAGTCCGATGTCGAGCACCGGCGCCGAATGGGTCAGCGCGCCCACCGCGAGGTAGTCCACGCCCGTTCCCGCCACCGCCGCGGCCACCTGCAGGCTCAACCCGCCGGAGGCCTCGAGCTTGACCCGGCCACCGGTGTCGGCGGCCATCGCCACGCAACTCCTGATCTCCGCCAGGTTCATGTTGTCGAGCAGGATCAGCTCGGCGCCGGCCCGGATGGCCTCCTCGCACTGGGCCACGGTGTCGACTTCGACCTCCACCGGCAGCTCCGGAGCGGCCGCCCGGACCAGCTCGAAGGCCCTGCTCACCGAGCCGGCCGCCGCGATGTGGTTGTCCTTGATCAGCGCGGCGTCCGACAGCGACATCCGGTGGTTGACGCCACCGCCGCAACGCACCGCGTACTTCTCCAGCGCGCGCAGGCCCGGCATGGTCTTGCGGGTGTCGCGGATGCTGGCGCCCGACCCCCGGATGACGTCGGTCCAGATCCGGGTCAGGGTGGCCACCCCGGACAGGTGGGTGAGCAGGTTCAACGCCGTCCGCTCCGCGGTGAGCAGGTCCCGGACCGGCCCGGACGCGCTGAGCAGCACGTCACCGGGACGCACGATGCTGCCGTCCGTCGTCGCCGTCCGCACCTGCACCCGGCCCTGACCCACCACCGCGAAGACGTAGCCCGCCACCGCCAGGCCGGCTACCACCCCGGCCTCGCGCGGCACCGCCCGGGCCTGGCCCACCTGGGCGCTGCCGATGATGGCCGCCGTGGTGACATCGGGGCCGTCGGCCAGGTCTTCGGCAAGCGCCCGGTCCACCAGTTCGGCCACCATCGCCGCGCTCAGGCCGGCGGTGTCCAGGGCCCGCAGTATCGCGGGATCGATCGAGTGGCTCATGCCCCGGTCCTCGTGTGTCGGCTGGTGGGTTGACTGGTCGCAACGTAGTCGGTGGAGATGGTGCCGTCCGGCCCGAGCCGCAGATCCAGGTGGCCGCACCAGTTCTGGTCATCGCGCTCGGGGTGATCCTCGCGCCAGTGCGCGCCCCGGGTCTCCAGCCGCCGGCTGGCGGCGGCCACCAGGGCGCTGGCCACCGTCAGCAGGTTGGTGGCCTCCCACGACTCGGTGCCCGGCTCGCTGCTGCGCTGCGCGGCCAGCTTCTGCAGGCTGCCGGTAGCCCGGCGCAGGCCCGCGGCGTCGCGGATCACCCCGGCGTCGGCCGACATCTCGTGCTGCAGCGACCGCCGGATCCCGGCCGCGGCGATGCCGTTGCCGCGCACGTCGATGCCCAGGTCGAGCAGCGGCGCGCCGGCCGGCACGCTGCTCAGCACGTCGGCCGCGATCCGCCGGCCGAAGACCAGGCCTTCCAGCAGCGAGTTCGAAGCCAGCCGGTTCGCGCCGTGCACCCCGGTGCAGGCGGCCTCGCCGCAGGCGTACAGCCCGGCCACCGAGGTGCGGCCGGTCAGGTCGGTGGCGATGCCACCGGAGGCGTAATGGCAGGCCGGTGCGACCGGGATCAGCTGGCTCACCGGGTCCAGCCCCAGCGAGGTCAGCGTGGCCAGGATGGTGGGAAACCGGACCCGCCACTTCTCCGCCCCGAAATGCCGCGCGTCCAACCAGACATGCTCGGCCCCGGTCTCGCGCATCCGGCGCAGGATCGCCTTGGCCACCACGTCGCGCGGGGCCAGGTCGGCCAGCTCGTGCTGGCCCTGCATAAACCTGGTGCCCTGCGCGTCGAGCAGCACCGCGCCCTCGCCGCGCACCGCCTCGCTGACCAGTGGCTGCTGACCGGCCGCGCTGCCGCCGAGCCACAGCACCGTCGGGTGGAACTGCACGAACTCCAGGTCCCGGATCACCGCCCCGGCCCGCAACGCCGCCGCCACCCCGTCGCCGGTGGAGACCGACGGGTTGGTGGTGGCGGCATACACCTGCCCGATGCCGCCGGTGGCCAGCACGAAGGCCCGGGCCCGGACCGCGCCCACCCCGTCCAGCTGCCCTTCGCCCATCACGTGCAGGGTGACCGCTCCGACGCCGCCGGTCGCGGTGGGCAGCAGATCCAGCACCAGGGCGTGCTCGATCACCTCGATGCGGGGCTCGGCCAGCACCGCCGAGACCAGCGCCCGCTCGATCTCGGCGCCGGTGGCGTCACCGCCGGCATGGGCGATCCGATCGGCGTGGTGCCCGCCCTCCCGGGTCAGCGAGAGCTCGCCGCTGCTGGATCGGTCGAACCGGGTGCCGAGCTCGATCAGTTCTCGGACCGCCTGCGGGCCCTCGTCGACCAGCACCCGGACCGCGTCGACGTCACAGATGCCGACGCCGGCCACCAGGGTGTCCCGCAGGTGCGCCTCAGCGGTGTCATCGGGGCCCAGCGCGGCGGCGATACCGCCTTGCGCCCAGCGGGTCGAGCCGGCCGCCAGCACGTCCTTGGTCACCACCAGCACCCGCAGGCCCGAGCCGGCCGGGTCGGTGGTCAACCCGGCGGCGATCCGCAGTGCGGTGGTGAGCCCGGCGATTCCGGAGCCGACCACCACCACGTCGGTCTCGACGATCCAGCCCGGCGCCGGGGCCAGCAGCCGCTGAGGCAGGTTCATCGGCCCGGCTCCTTCATCGACCCGGCTCCTTCATCGACCCAGCTCCTTCATCGACCCAGCTCCACGGCGACGTTGTCGATCAGCCGGACGGAGCCGACCCGGGCCGCGACCAGCAGCCGGGCCGGGCCGGTCACCGGCGCGGGCCCCAACTCGGGGTCACGCAGTTCGAGATATTCCACGTCCACTCCTTCGGCAGTGCCCAGCACCTGACAGGCGGCCGCCAGCACCGCCGAGGCGGGCCCGCCGGCGTCCCGGCCGGCTGCCAGCGCGGCGCTGAGAATCCGGGCGTCGGCCCGTTCGGACGGCGAGAGCAGGACATTGCGGCTCGACAGCGCCAGGCCGTCCGGCTCGCGGACGGTGGGCACCGCCACCACCTGGACCGCCGGGCCCAGATCGCGCACCATCTGTTGGATCAGGATCAGCTGCTGGTAGTCCTTCTCGCCGAAGTAGGCAAGGTCCGGCCGGACGGCGGCGAACAGCTTGGTCACCACGGTCAGCACGCCGTCGAAGTGACCTGGCCGGTTCGGGCCTTCGAGCTGGTCGGCCAGTTCGCCGGCGGTGACCCAGACCCGGACCGGGCCGTCGGGATAGACCTCGGTGATCTCCGGAGCCCACACCACCTGGACCCCGTGCCGCTCGCACAGCGCCAGGTCCGCCTCCAGCCGGCGCGGATAGCGTTCCAGGTCAGCGGCCTGGGAGAACTGCATCGGGTTGACGAAGATACTGGCCACCACCGCGTCGCAGCCGGCCCGGGCGGCGTCGAAGAGTGCCTGGTGCCCGGCGTGCAGAGCCCCCATCGTCGGCACCAGGCCCACAGTGGCGTCCGGCCCGAGTTCGGCGGCCAACCGTGCCCGGACGGCGGCCAGCTCGGCGCGGGTACGGACCAGTCGGGTCAACGGCCCTCATCTTCGGCATGCTCGATGCCTTCGAGCAGATCGGCGCACTGCAGCCGGCTGAGCCGGCCGGCGGCGTGCGCCCGCTGCATGGTGCGCAACGCCATCGCCAGGTAGGGCTGCAGGTAGGCGGTGCCCCGCAAGGCACGGATGTGAGCCTCGAGGGTGCCGCGGTCACCGCGGGACACCGGGCCGGTCAGCGCCTCGTCGGCCAACCTCAGCGAGTTGTCCAGCGCGGCGGCCAGCAGCGGAGCCAGCAACCGGGTCGGATCCTCGACGCCGGCCGCGGCCAGCACGTCGCGGGAGTCGTTCACCAGCGTCACCAGATGGTTGGAGCCCATCGACAGCGCGGCGTGATAACCCGGCCGGGCGGCCTCGGGCACCCAGACCGGTTCGCCGCCGAGTTCGAGCACCAGGGTCTCGGCGACCGGACGGAACTCCTCCGGAGCGGTGACACCGAAGGCGGCGCCGTCCAGGCGCTGAAGGTCCTCCGGACGCCCGGCGAAGGTCATCACCGGGTGCAGCGCCATGCCGACCACCCCGGCGCTGACCGCCGGGTCGAAGACCGCGACGCCGCTGGCGCCGGAGGTGTGCACCGCCAGCTGGCCGACCTGCCAGGCGCCGGTCGAGGCCAGGCCCTGGATCAGCCCGGCCAGCTCGCTGTCCGGGACGGTCAGCAGCACCAGATCCGCCTGGGCCACTGCCTCGTCCGCGGGCGTCAGCGGCACGCCGGGCAGCAACCTGGCAGCGCGCCGCTGGGACTCGGCGCTCACGCCGGTGCCGGCCACCACCCGATGCCCGGCCCGGCTGAGCGCCGCTCCGAGCACCGATCCGACTCGACCGACTCCCACGACGGCAACCCGCAACCGCGGGGCGTCACCGGATTGGATCACGGCCTAGAGCCTAGTGGGCGGGACGGCGCGGGTGGCGGGTGCGCCAAGGTGGCGCGGGTCGCCGAGGAGCAGCTCGCGCGAGCGTTACCCGTTTCTCCGGCCGCGTCGCACCCGCATCGACGTCCGGTCGGCTAGGTTCTGCGGCTGTGAACGATCTGCAGGCCACCGTCGCCCGAGCCGCGGACCGCGCCGGTTCGCACAGCACCGCTCCGGCACTGCTGCTGCAGGCTGCCGCCGCGCTGGGCAAGCTCGCCGAGCTGACCAATGCCGCCACCGAGGGCGGCCGGCGGCCGTTCCGGATTCCGACGACCTGGCAGCCTCAACTGTCCGAACTGGCCTACCTGGTGTATCTGCTGGCCGATCAGACGACAGTCGACATCGACGCCACGGTGCGAGCGCTGGCTTACCAGGTGAGCGCCGACGCGGCCGACCTGCGCGGACAGACCAGCGACAGCCACTGGTTCTGAGGGCCGATCAGCCGTCGAGCCTGGCGAACCAACCCGCCGACTCGCCGTCGGCCCGACGCCGCCCCTGATACCGCAGCTCCTCTGACATCCGGTTGGCCGGCGGCGGTGGGCTGGCCGGCGACACCGCGGTGGCCGGCGGCGGAAACTCGACCAGCTCGGCGTCGACGATGTCGCTGGAAACGTCCTGCCCGGACCGCGCCGCCCCGTTCGACTGGCCCGCCCCGTTCGCCGCGACCGCCCCGGCCGGCGCGACCGCCCGGGCCGGCGCGGCAAGGCTGTCTGTCCTGCTCGCTGCCAGCCGGCGGATCTCGTGCTGCAGCGCCTCCAGGTCCGAGCCGATCACCCGGGTGGTCTCGATCCGCTCCAGGCGCAGCTGGCCGCCCAGCTTGTCGACCACCTCGGCGCGCAGCTCGGCGACCTCCTCGCGCAGCGACCCCAGCTGTTCGACCAGCACCCGCTCCACCTCGCGCCGCAGCGAGACCTCCAGGTTCAGCTCCGACTCGCGCCGGGCGCTGACCTCGCGGGCATGCTGCAGCTCGCCGAACTGGCGCAGCTCGATCTCCTGCGAGAAGTAGGCCTGCCTGGCGGCCTCGAGCTGCTCCTGTTGCGAGGCCACCACCTTGAGCTGGGCCTCGTGCAGCTCCGCCGCCCGGGCCCGCGCGCGATCAAGCTCGGCCGCCGGCTCGATCACCGGCTGGACGTCCCTGGCGTCGACCACCAGGAAGGCGGCGATCAGAGCCGCCCACAGACCGAGCAGGACGCCCAGCTGCACCTGCTTCTGACTGGTGCCGAGCAGCACCAGGCAGAGGGCGGCCACGGCGAGCACCGCCGCGACCGCGATAACCGCTTTGCCCCACCCGCCCCGTGCCGTCCAGAGGGTGGCAGCGCGCGGCATATCGGGGAGTGTAGGGCAGTACCCGGCCGGGGGCCGGCCAGCCACTTCGGGATTGCTCTATCGGCGGAGTCGCCCGTCGCCGGAAGCTCAGTCGCGGCCGTGCCGCGGGTCGATGCCGGCCCGTTCCAACGCCAGCCCGGCCACCAGCAGCGCCGCGGTGACAGCGAGCAGCAGGTAACCGATTCGCAGGTCCTGCCCGGCCGTGTTGTCCTGCCCGGACGACGGCAGCAACCTCAGCACCAGGGCGCCGGCGGCTCCGGCGACCAACGCGGCCACCAGTGCCGTGGCCTTTCCCAGCGCCACGGCGCGCGCGATCGCCAGCGCGGTCATCGGCTTGGCCTGCGGTTGGTGCCGCACCGCCGCGCGCACCCGGCGGGCCATCACCAGCTCGGCGACCGCCAGCGCCGCGACCGGCAGCGCGCTGTACCACTCGAACGGCGGCAGCGACTCGTAGCCGATCCGCAGCAACGAGTAGACCAGGACGGCCGCAAGCACGAACGGGATCAGCAGATCGGTGAGGCTGGTCCGTCGCATCATGGCCACAGCCCGGTTCCCGGCAGCAGCCGGACCGCCGCCACCTCATCCTCGGGCAGGGCCTGCATCAGCTGCAGCACCGAACCCCGGCCGGGCAGCTGCGCCTCCGGATCGACCGCCCACCACGGCACCAGGACGAAGGCCCGTTCCGCTGCCCGGGGGTGCGGCAGCGTCAGCTGCGGATCATCGCTGCGCACGTCGTCGACGGTGATCACGTCCACGTCCAGGGTGCGCGGGCCCCATCGCTGCTCACGGGTCCGGCCGGCCGCCTGCTCACAGGCCTGGGCGCGTGCCAACCAGTCAGCCGGGCCGGCCGCGGGATCGGCCACCAGCACCACCGCGTTGAAAAACGGCTGCTGTGCCACCGGGCCCCAGGGCGGCGTCTGGAACACCGGCGACACCGCGGTCAGGTAGGGCGCGAGCGCGGCGACGGCCGAGCGCAGCTCAGCCAACCGGTCACCGATGTTGGACCCGATCGACAACACCGCGCTGCTCATCGGCCGGCTTCCGCGCGTTCGCGCCGGATGCTCACCGCCACGTCGGAGAAGCTCAACGCGATCGGGGCCTGCGGCTTGTGCACCGTCACGGTGGCGGCCGCGACCCGGGAATCGGCCAGGCACACCTGGCAGAGCCGGTCGGCCACCGTCTCCAGCAGGTTCACCGGCTCGCCGGCGATCACCGCGGCCAGCGCCTCGGCCAGCTCGCCGTAGTGCACCGTGTCGCTGAGCTGATCACTGGCGGCCGCCGCCCTGGTGTCGAACTCGAGCTCGACGTCCACGACGAAGTCCTGCCCGTCGGCGCGCTCGAAGTCGAACACCCCGTGGTGGCCGCGGACGCGCAACCCGGTGAGGGCGATCCGGTCGATCACCGGACGGCCAGGATCGCCGCAGCCACCAGCGCGGCGTCGACATTGGGACCCACCTCGTGCACCCGGACTCCCCAGGCGCCGTTCAGCGCGGCGAACATGGTGAGCGCGGTGGTGGCGGCCTCACGTCCGGAGGTCGGGCGGGCCTGCCCCTCGGAACCGGCCAGCAGCGAGCCGAGGAAGGACTTGCGCGAGGATCCGATCAGCACCGGCAGGCCGAGGCCGGTGATCGCCTCCAGGTGCGCCAGCAGCGCCCAGTTGTGCGCCGGCCGCTTGGCGAAGCCGAGCCCCGGGTCGAGCACCAGCTGGCTGGCGGCCACCCCGGCAGCCAGCGCCTCGTCCACCCGGGTCATCAGCTCGGCGCGCACGTCGGCGACCACGTCGTCGTACTGGGCCAGGGCGGCCATGCTCGCCGAGTGACCCCGCCAGTGCATGAGCACCCAGGGGCAGCCGGCGTCGCGCACCACCCGCGCCATGTCCGGGTCGCCGAGGCCGCCGGAGACGTCGTTGACGATCCGGGCGCCGGCGGCGAGCGCCTGCTCGGCGACTGCCGCCCGGTAGGTGTCGACGCTGACCGCCAGGCCGGCGGCCGCCAGCTCGCCGATCACCGGCAGCACCCTCCTGCCCTCCTCCTCGGCGGCCACCCGGACCGCGCCGGGCCTGGTGGACTCACCGCCCACGTCGATCAGGTCAGCGCCCTGGGCGGTCATCTGCACCGCGTGCGCCACGGCGCTGTCCAGGTCGGTGTAACGGCCGCCGTCGCTGAAGGAGTCCGGCGTCACGTTCAGTACGCCCATCACGATCAGCCGGTCGGTGCGGGCCGGTAAGCCGGACGGGCTCGTCATCGCCCGAGGATGAGGCTCATCGCCTCAGCCCGGGTACGCGAGTCGCTCTTGAACACGCCCCGGACCGCCGAGGTCATGGTGCGGGTGCCGGGCTTGCGGACGCCGCGCATCGCCATGCAGAGGTGCTCGGCCTCGATCACCACGATCACGCCGTACGGCCTGAGCTTGCGCATCACCGAGTCGGCCACCTGGGCGGTCAAGCGCTCCTGGACCTGCGGGCGTTTGGCGTACAGGTCCACCAGCCGCGCTAGCTTGGACAGCCCGGTGAGCCGGCCCTCCTCGCCCGGGATGTAGCCGACCGCCGCGGTGCCGTGCCAGGTCACCAGGTGGTGCTCGCAGGTGGAGTACAGCGGTATCTCCTTGACCAGCACCAGCTCGTCGTGGTTCTCGTCGAAGGTGGTCCGCAGCACGTCCTCGGGATCTTCGTGCAGGCCGGCGAAGATCTCGAGGTAGGAGCGGGCCACCCGCGCCGGAGTGTCACGCAGGCCTTCCCGGTCCGGGTTCTCCCCGATGGCCAGCAGCAGCTCGCGAACAGCAGCTTCGGCGCGGGCCAGGTCGACCTGGCTCATCTAGCGCACCGGCCGGATGGCTCAGCGATGATCATCGCCTTGGCCGAAGGGCCAGTGCGACCGGCTCGGCTGACTCGGGTCCACCGGCAGCTGCTGGGTCTCGTGATCCTCAGGACGGTTGCGCGAGCCGTTGTCCGAAGGCGGGGTGGGCGCCGCGGTGGCGCCGCCGGACGGCTGCCCGGACGGGTAGCCGGCATCCAGCGGCGGGTAGCTCTGCGGCGGCGGGTAGCCGGGAGCCTGCGGGTAGCCGGGAGCCTGCGGGTAGCCGGGCGCCGGCGGGTAGTAGTCCGGGGGCGGCGAGTAGCCGGAGGGCTGCTGGTAACCGGAGGGCTGCTGGTAACCGGAGGGTTGCTGGTAGCCGGAGGGCTGCTGGCGAGGATCACCGGCGGCTTCGACCGGCTGCTCGTAGCCGGTGGGCGCGTAACTTGCCGGCTGCGGCTCGCCCTGGGGGGCGCTGTGCTTGGCCATTCCATTGGCCGAGCCGTTGGACCGAACCGTCACCGGGATCTCGACCGGCGGCCGGTCGGAGGGGGTCCGCTTGCCGAAGCCGGCGAAGGTGCTGTGCGGCGGGCGCTTGTGCACCGGGGCCAGGATCCGCTCCAGGTCCTCCTTGTTCAGCGTCTCGCGCTCGGCCAGCTCCAGCACCAGCTGGTCCAGCACGTCGCGGTACTGCACCAGGATCTCCCACGCCTCGTCGTGCGCGGCCTCGATCAGCCCCCGGACCTCCTCGTCGATCCACGCCGCGATCTCTTCGGAGTAGTCGCGCTGGTGGCCGTAATCGCGCCCCATGAACGGCTGGGCGTCGGAGGTGCCGTACTTGACCGCGCCGAGCTTGGCGCTCATGCCGTACTCGGTGACCATCGAACGGGCCAGCGCGGTGGCCTTCTCGATGTCGTTGGAGGCGCCGGTGGTCGGCTCATGGAACACCAGCTCCTCGGCCGCCCGGCCACCGAGGGCGTAGACCAGCTGGTCGAGGATCTCGGCCCGGGTCTGGGTGTAGCGGTCCTCCAGCGGGAGCACCAGGGTGTGGCCCAGCGAGCGGCCGCGCGGCAGGATCGTGACCTTGTGCACCGGGTCGAGGTTGGGCATCGCCCAGGCCGCCAGCGCGTGGCCGCCCTCGTGGTAGGCGGTGACCCGCTTCTCCTTGTCGCTCATTGCCCGGGTCTTGCGCTCGGGGCCGGCGATGACCCGGTCGATGGCCTCTTCCAGCGCCGTGGTGGTGATCAGCCGGCCGTTCTGGCGGGCGGTCAGCAGCGCGGCCTCGTTGATCACGTTGGCCAGGTCGGCGCCGGTGAAGCCCGGGGTGCGGCGGGCGATGGTGTCCAGGTCGACGTCCGGGGCCAGTGGCTTGCCCTTGGCGTGCACGTCCAGCACGGCCCTGCGCCCGAGGATGTCGGGCGGCGAAACGGCGATCTGGCGGTCGAAGCGGCCCGGCCGCAGCAGCGCCGGGTCGAGGATGTCGGGCCGGTTGGTGGCCGCGATCAGGATCACGGTGCCCTTGACGTCGAAGCCGTCCATCTCGACCAGCAGCTGGTTGAGGGTCTGCTCGCGCTCGTCGTGCCCACCGCCCATGCCGGCGCCGCGGTGGCGGCCGACGGCGTCGATCTCGTCGACGAAGACGATCGCGGGCGCGTTGGCCTTCGCCTGCTCGAACAGGTCACGGACGCGGGAGGCTCCCACACCGACGAACATCTCGACGAAGTCCGACCCGGAGATGGAGTAGAAGGGCACGCCCGCCTCGCCGGCCACCGCACGGGCGAGCAGGGTCTTGCCGGTGCCGGGCGGGCCGTAGAGCAGGACGCCCTTGGGGATCTTCGCGCCGATCGCCTGGAACTTGGCCGGGTTCTCGAGGAACTCCTTGATCTCGTGGAGCTCCTCGACGGCCTCGTCGGCGCCGGCCACGTCGGCGAACGTGGTCTTGGGGGTGTCCTTGGTGATGAGCTTCGGCCGCAGCAAGGCCAAGCTGGTCAGCAAGGACACCCCGAAGACCACCTTCGCCGACGTCGCGG
>DASVQQ010000003.1 GCA_036389035.1 Jatrophihabitans sp. | reverse complement strand
GAGACCGGCTCCGCAGCACCGTGGTCGGCCTCGGCCGGAGTGATCGACAACTCCACCGGCCAGCCGGCGCGCACCGGGTCCTGGAAGGCCTGGATGAACGGCTACGGCACCACCCGCACCGACACCCTGTCCCAGTCGGTGGCCATCCCGTCAGGTTGCGCGGCGACCCTGTCGTTCTACCTGCGCATCACCAGCGCTGAGACCACCACGACGGTCGCCTATGACAAGCTCACCGTCAAGATCGACGCCACCACCCTGGCCACGTACTCGAACCTGAACAAGGGAACGACCTACGTGCTCAGGTCCTTCAACGTCTCCTCCTTCGCGGGGCAGACCGTCACGGTCGGCTTCACCGGAGTGGAAGACGGCTCACTGCAGACCTCCTTCGTCATCGATGACACCTCGCTCACCGCGAGCTGATCGAGACCCAGCGGCACCAGTGATCCAGATACACAGCTAGTGATTCAGTAAGGCAGCAAGCAGGTTCGGGCCAGGCGTCGCATCGGCGCCTGGCCCGAACTCTGCGCTCATCCGGCGATCGCCGGCATTCAGCCACGAGTCGCCTCAGGATGGGTGGCGGCCGTCCACGGCGACCATCCGGAACTCGCAGCTGTAGCGCTCGTCCTCGGCGTCGGGCAGCCACAGTTGGCCCACGTCGGGCAGCATCTCGGTGATCCGGACGGTCGCGGCAGGATCGGCCTCGGCGGTGCGCCGGATCAGCTTGGTCAAGAGATTCACCAGCGCCAGACTGCCGAAATCGACCGCGGTGGGCTTGTCCTCGACCGGCACGCTGACGAAGCCGCGCTCGGGCAGGGCGCACCTGGCCCGCCACCGCCGCGCTTCCAGATATCGTTCGCTCTCATCCTTGATCAACGCCCAGCCGGCCTCGGACACCGGCAACCGCCACGACTCCCGGCTCAGCACCAGCCGGTCGATCAGCACCCGCGGCTGATGCCCCGCACTCGACAGCGGCCGGAACGCGTTGATCGCCGCGCCGGCCATGAAATCACTGAGCACCTCGAGCAGGTCGTACTCCGCGCCCGTGCTCCGGGAACGCACCACCAGGTCGGCGGGTGACTCGGTGTCGGCGGGTGACCCTGCGTCGGCGGGTGAGCCGGTGACGACCAGGTCAGCCGCGGCCAGCACCGGCGCCGGCGGCCAGGCCGCGTCCACCCACTCCGACCGGGACCAGTACGTCCAGGTCGGTGACAGCAGCGCCGACGGCGGCGCGCCCCGCGAGGACACCATCATCGAGTTCTTCGTCGGAATGCCGTAGATCCGCCGGCCCGCGTGGTCGGCCTCGGCCCACCGCAGCAGCCGCTCCGGTTCCTCGTGCTGCTCGACGAACAGCCTGCCTTCCATGGTGTTCACCGACATGTGCAGCTCGCCGAGCACCAGCAGAAAGTCCCCCTCGGCAACCGCTTCGGCACTGCCGGCGGCCAGCATCACGTCCGGGCTGTGGTGGATCGCGGTGCTCCAGGTCGGCTCGTCACCGACCGCGAACGCCGCCGCCGCCCGCTCCGAGATCTCGGCGCGGCTCACCTGCTGGCAGCCGGTCTCCGGAGCAGTCCCCAGCACCTCGCGCCAGCGTCGCTGGAACTCCCGCAGGATCTGCTCGATCGGCTCCGGCGGCGTGCGCCCGACGCTGAACAGCGCCGGCGCGACCAGGATCAGCAAGGTGGCCAGCGGTAGCTCGTCCTCACCCGTGCGTTCCCGTTCACCCTGGTACAGCTGGGCAAACAGCTCCCGGTACCGGCGTGCCAGCTGGTGCAGCAACCACCGGGCGCTGTCCAGCACGATGGTCAGCGGGCCGGCCAGCGCGTCCAGCACCGCCGCGCCGACCTCGATCCGCACGTCGCGCACGGCGTCCTGGTACGACAGGGTGCGCCCGGCGTAGCTGCTGCCTGACCTGCGGGTGCCGGCCTGCCCGGTGTGCTCGACGAACAGCGCGCGCAGCGCCTCGGTCGCGGCCAACACGTCCTCGGCATTGCCGGACGCCGCCGCCACCGCGTCCCGGGCGGCGACCAGTTCAGTCAACGGCCGCAAGGCCGTCTCGCGCACCTGTGGATCGGTGATCAGCTGGAGTTGAGCCGCCAGGGTGCGCTCGGGATAGGCCTCGATCGGGCCGATCGGAGCCAGCACCACCAGGCCGAGCCGGTCCAGCTCGACCAGCGCCTGCTCTGAGGCCTCACCCAGCTCGGCCCGCAACTGAGCGACCGTGCGGCTGCCGTCGGCCAGCGCGAACAGCCGCGCCTGCAACGGCGTCAGCTTTCGGCTGTCACCGTCCGGGTAGCGGATCACAGCGCCCTCCAGCTGGCAGGCGGTGTCGCGGCGCGGGCGCAACCATCCAAGAATTCCGGGCAGTTCGGCGATCGCGCCGGCCAGCTCGTCCATGCCCCAGCTCTCGAAGTACGTGGTGCGGCGGGTCAGCAGACCGGTGCCCGGCCGGACGGACAGCGCCACGGCGCCGGGGGTCGCCCGCGCCCAGCCGACCGGGCCGAAGAACCCGATGGTCTCGTTCTTCAGCGTGTAGCGCTGCAGGTAGCTGACGATGGCCTGCTCGTGGTTGCGCCCCCGGGCGTTGCGCGGTTCACCGGCCCGAATCTTGTCCAGGCAGGTCGGCACCAGCGCCGGGTTCTGCCAGGCGACCGCCTCCCGGAACCGCCGGTCCGCGGCGACCGCCCGGACCGCTTCGGACAGCCGCCGGACCGCCGCGGTGTAGGCGCCCTGGTAGTGGGGTTGGGTGGCGTCCGGCGCCGCGTCGGCCGCCGCTGCCAGCGCCGGATCGCACAGCGTCAGCACCAACCGGGCCGGAAAGCCGGCGCCGCGCACCGCGATGTCAGGCCAGATGCTCCAGGCCGAGTCACCGAGTCGGACCGGCTCCGGCGGGGTCACCGGGCCTGCCGGAGGTAGAACCAGTCAGCCACCCGGCAAACCTACCGTTCCTTCAGCCAGTACGGCCGGCCACGGATGAGCCGCTATTCGAGCGGAAAGGCAGCAGGAACGAGGGCGGCGACATTACGATCTGGCAGGTGAGCGATCCACCGGGTGGCGCCGTGACCTTCGAGCGGCTGCTCGCCTCCGGGCAGTTGCCGGCCTGGCTGCCGCAGCTGCTGATGACGTTGTACGACGGCCAGGACCCCGGCACCGCGGCCGGCTGGGCCCGGCGCATCGCCGATTCCCTCGGGCAGGCGCCGTTCGAGGTGGTGCACGACTGGCAGGCCCGCACCGTCGTCCCGCTGATCCTGCGGGCCTGCGAGCCGGCGGTGCCCGAGCAGGTCACCGACCAACCGTCCCCGGACGAGGCCGCCGGCGCCGACCTGCAGCGGATGCACGCCCGGGCGGCGGCCGGTGAGCGGTTCGGCGAAGCGGACTGGCGGGCGGCGATCGAGCCGGCGTTGCGCACGCTGTACCAGCAGGCCTACGGCTACGCCGAGGCCTACGCCACCGCCCGGGCCAGCGCCATCGCCTATGCCCACGCCAACGACTTCAGCGAGAGCGGGGCGATCCAGTTCGCCGACTCCTACGCCAAGATGAGCACCGATTCCAACCGGAAGTCCTACGCCGAGTCCAACGCCGTCGCCAACGCCGCCGTGCTGGCGGCGGCCTACGCCTCGGGCGATGCCCAGGCCTACGCCGATTCCTATCCGTTCGCCCTGGTGCATGCCTGCGCGCACGCCTGTGCCAACCAGGCCGATCAAGCGGGCGACGAGGCCACCACCCAGGTCGAGCGCCGCCAGGCCGCCTACACCCGGCTGGCCGAGGGCCTGGCCGACAGCCTGGCCCGGTTCCGCTGACCGCGCCGGGTCTGCTGACCGCGCCGGGTTCCGGGCGGATGTCTACAAGACTTCCGGAATGGCCCAGCGGAGCGGCCCGGCTCGGTTAAAGTCCTTTCGCTGTCGAAGATAGGCGAAGCACGGAGGCGTTGTGTGCGGCTCGTGCGAGAGAGGGGACGCGTTGCGCGAGCACACCCGGGCCAGCACGCCGCCGCCGGCCGGGACGACCCCGGCATGACCGACACCATCGTTCTGGGCCTGAACAGCGCGCACGACGCCTCGGCCTGCCTGCTGATCAACGGCGAGCTGGTCGTCGCGGTGTGCGAGGAACGGCTCAGCCGGGTCAAGTACCACGATGGCTTTCCGCAGCTGGCCATTCAGTACTGCCTGGACTACGCCGGCCTGCCCGATCTGAACGCGGTCGATTGCATCGTGCTCAACGAGTACGTGGTCAACGACTACGACGTCAACGAGCTCGGCGGCTATCAGGGGCGGCTGATCACCAACCCGTCGCACCACCTGCTGCACGCCTACTACGCCTGGGTGGCCTCGGGCTACACCGACGCGGCGGTGCTGATCCTGGACGGCAGCGGGTACTCCTTCGGCGAGTACCACCGCCGTGGCCGGCCCGACCTGGGCCCGGCGCCGGAGTTCTCCGAGATGGAGGAGGCAGAATCGCTGTACCGGATCAGCTCCGGCGAGCTGTCGGTGGTCTCCAAGCGATGGGCGCTCTGGCACGCCAACCGGCCGTTCTTCCGGTTCGCCAGCCTCGGGCACATGTACTCGATCGCCTCGCAGTACATCTTCGGCTCCTTCAAGCACGCCGGAAAGACCATGGGATTGGCCGCGTTCGGCGACGCGGGCGCCTTTCCGGAACCGATCGTCGACCTGTCCGGCCCGGAGATGGACATCGACACGCTCTGGATCACCCAGGTGCCGCCCCGGTCGGAGGCGCCGGCCGAGCAGGACGCGGTCTGCCGCAACGTCGCCGCCAGGGTGCAGGCCGAGCTGGAACGGGCGATCCTGCACCTTGCCGAGGACCTGCACCGGCGCACCGGCGCCAGCCGGCTCGCGGTCAGTGGCGGCGTCGGCCTGAACAGCGTCACCAACGGCCGGCTGCTGCGCGAGTCCAGCTTCAGCGAGCTGTTCATCACCCCCGCCGCCAGCGACGCCGGGGTGGCCATCGGCGCCGCGCTGTACGGTCACCAGGAGCTCACCGGCTCGATGCCGACCTGGGACTATCGCCACGACTACCACGGCCGGGTGTACCGCCCGGACGAGGTGGATGAGGCGTTGACCGACCGCGTCGACCTGGTTCGCTGGGAGGACGTCGGCGACCGGGTCGCCGAACTGGCCGCCGCCGACGTCGCGGCCGGCTCGGTGGTGGGCTGGTTCGACCTGGGCAGCGAGTTCGGGCCGCGTTCGCTCGGGCATCGCAGCATCATCTGCGACCCCCGGGTGCCGGGCATGAAGGATTACCTGAACAAGCACGTGAAGTTCCGCGAGCCGTTTCGGCCCTACGCTGCCTCGGTGCTGGCCGAGCACGCCGCCAAGTACTTCGATCTCGACGTGGACGACCCGTTCATGCTCATCGTGGCCGAGGTCCGGCCCGAGCACGCCGAGCTGCTGCCGAGCATCACGCACGCCGACGGGACCTGCCGGATCCAGTCGGTCGCACCGGACCACCAGGGCTCGTTCCGGGCGCTGATCGAGGCCTTTCACGGCCTGACCGGCCTGCCGCTGGTGCTGAACACCTCGTTCAACATCCGCGGCGAGCCGATCGTCGAGACCCCGGCCGACGCGCTGGAATGCTTTCTGGCCAGTAACTTCGACGTGCTCTACCTGCAGGGCCGAAGGGTCAGCAAGGTCCGCGCGGCCCGGGCCGCCGACCCGGCCGGGCTGGTGCCGGTGCTCTCACCGAACCTCACGCTGGAGTCCGAGGTGCCGACCAGCCGCGGCGCGGTCGGGCCGATCCGGCAGCTGGTGCGGACCCGGACCGGCCACCGCAGCCGGCTGGACGGCACCGAGTACGACCTGATGACCCGGGTGGACCGCAAGCGCAGCGTGACCGACATCGCCGAACTCGCCGGGGTGCCCACCGCCGAAGCGGTGGCGGCCTTCCAGCGACTGCAGAACCAGGGCCTGGTCGCGTTCCAGCTGGACTGACGCGCAATGCGGAACAGAAGGGTCAGGCGGTGGGACGGGTGCCGTTGATCGACACCCGCTGACCGTAGCGGGCATGCGGGTAGTAGTCCCAGATCGCGTGGTGCTGGGTGCAGCGGTTGTCCCAGAAAACCAGCGTGTTGGGCGTCCAGCGCACCCGGCAGCTCAGCAGCGGCTTGTTGGGCACCAGGCCGAACAGCAGGTCCAGTAGCGCCCGGCTCTCGATCGAAGACAGCTGGACGATGTGCGAGGTGAACCCGGGATTGACGAACAGCAGCTTGCGCCCGGTGTCGGGATGGCGCACCACCACCGGGTGCTCGGACTTGGGGACGACGTACTCCGGCGGTGGTTGATAGCCCTGCCACGGGATCAACCCGTCGTGCACGGCGGTCAGGCCGTCCAGGAAGTTCTGCATGTGCGGCGAGAGCAGCTCGTAGGCCAGGTGCATGTTGGCGAACATGGTGTCGCCGCCGCTGCCGATCTCCGGCGTCCGGGTGACGTAGAGCATCGAGCCCAGCGACGGCTCGGCGTCGGCGGTGCCGTCGGTGTGCCAGTCGTTGCCGTCGACGAAGCTGGAGTCCTTGTCGGCGCTGATCTCCAGGACGGCCGGGTCGCCGTCGT
The DNA here is from genome assembly GCA_036389035.1 of Jatrophihabitans sp. Classification (NCBI taxonomy): domain Bacteria; kingdom Bacillati; phylum Actinomycetota; class Actinomycetes; order Jatrophihabitantales; family Jatrophihabitantaceae; genus Jatrophihabitans; species Jatrophihabitans sp. The sequence goes on along the minus strand of DASVQQ010000003.1, from coordinate 22,488 downwards.
CGAGCTCGGACAGCTGCCGGCGGCGCAGCTCGCCGAAGTACCCGGCGAACCGCTTGTGGTCCTCGACGGTCAGGATCTGATCGCGGAACACCAGCACGTGATAGGTCAGGAACGCGTGCTTCACCTCCGCCAACTGCTCGGCGGTGAGTTCCTTCGACAGGTCCAGGCCGGACACCTCGGCGCCGATCACCGGGGTCAGCGGTTGGACCGAGAGCTGCTGATACTTCTCGGGCTCACGGGTCGTCAAGCGCTCCGCCGCCGCGAGCAGGTACTTGTCCATTGTCGGTGCTCCTTCGTCGAACTCTCTTGCAGGTTAAGCGGTCACAGCCCGCGGTCCAGCAGATCGGTGAGGACCAGCCGGCCGAAGGCCAGGTTGCCGTGAATCGGGTCGCCGGCCTCGCACAGCTCGGGTCGCTGAAAACCGGTCGCGTCGGTGACCCGCGCGCGCAGGTCCACCAGCTCTACGCCCAGCTCGGTCAGCGCGCCGGCGATAACGTCCTGCGCGGCCAGGAACACCTGCGGGTCAGCCATCGCCGGCACCCGCTGCGGCGGCAACACCGCCAGCACCCGCAGCCCCAGGCCGGCGGCGTGGCGGTAGAAGGCCAGCGCGTCGCGGGCCATCACCCGGACGATCTCGTCGAAGAGCCGGCTGGTCAGGAAGCCGGGCGCGAAGTCCCCGCCGGCTGCCCGGTAGAACTGCCAGTTCTGGGTGGTGGCGAAGGTGTGCACGTTGAAGCCGAAGGTGGAGACCACCGGAACGCCGAGTTGCCCCAGGGCGTCCACCCCGAGCTCGTCCAGAAAGCCGCGGTAGTAGGCGTGCGCCTCGGAGTCACGAAACGCCACGTCCTCGCCTCGCAGCTCGAGGAACCCGGCGTTGAAGTCGCGGCCGGAGCCGATCGGGCCGCCGCTGAAGCCGATGCCGGCCGCCTTGGCCGCCCGGCCGATCACGCCGGCGTGCGAGTCGCCCAGCAGCAGGAACCGCGCGGATGCCGCGTTGGTGGGCATGGCGCTAGCGGGCGTTGTAGTAGTCGAGCACGGCGTCGTCACAGAGCAGGTCCTCTCCCTCCCCGGACTCGGGCCGGCCGGCCGGACGCTGGTCGGCCTGCTGGGCCGCCTGCCGGCTGAGCGCGGCGGTGAACCGGCGCATCACGAACTCCACGCCCTCGGCCGTGACCGAGCGCAGGTTCGGCTCGAAGAAGGCGCCCCGGAACGGGATGCCGGTGATGATCTCGTAGGCGGGGAAGTAGTCGATGTCCGGGTGCTCGTCCGCCAGCTCGCCGGCGACCACGCGCAGCACGGACTTGGAGTAGGTGTTGGCGGTCAGGGCATGGCGGCCGGTGGCGGTCGCGGTGAGCGGCACCGGCGACACCGTGAGCAGGACTCGCAACCCCGGGTTGACCGCGTGCGCCAGCTCGACGGCGCTGAGAATGTCCTGCCGCACCTTAGTGAAACCGTGGTTGCTGAACAGGTGCCGCTCGGGATCGAAGACGCCGCGCACGGTGCCGGGGCACATCGGGTAGGTCATCCCGGTGGCGCGGTCATGCCAGGCCTCGGTCAGGCCCAACGTGAAGACCAGGCAGCTCGCCTCGGCCACGGCGCCCCGGATGGCCGCCAGGGTCACCTCGCGCGCGGCCAGCATCGCCTCGGCCGAGTCGTAGCCATCCGGCTCCACGGACGGGCGGAACGGATCGAAGTGCCGGCCGTCCTCGGCCCAGCTCTCGGTGCCCGGGTCGGTCGCGCCGGTAGCCCAGCCGAGCCACTGACGCAGCGTCGCCGCGGTGTAGATATTGCCGGTGCGGAACGAGAACACCCCGTACTGGCGGGCTGATCGCTGCGCGGCGGTCAATCCGGGCGGCGCCGGCTCGGCGTCGCGCCAGTTCATCCCCAGCTCCAGCAGCGTCCGGCCGATATGGCGGGCGAAGCAGGAGCCGGCGGTCAGGATCGGATCGTCCTGCCCGAGCGCGAACTTCGGCGTCCACAGCTCGTCGATGTCGGCCATCTCGGGCTCGGCCACCGCCGAGCGCCAGAACGAGCGGGCCGGTAGGGACTGGTAGGGGTTCGCGGCGTTCACAGCGCCCGTCCTGACTCGGCGGCCGGCCGGCCGCGACCTGTCAGCTCGGCGGCCTCCTCGGCCACGGTGCCGGCCAGCAGGGTGGCGATGCTGTGCCGGTGGGCGTCGAGGAAGAAGTGATCGCCCCGGAAGAGGTGTCGCCGCACCGGCCGGCTGCTTTCGAAGGACCAGCCGGCGGCCCGGTCGGCCTCCACATGGGGGTCCTGATCGCCGAGCAGCAGGTGGATCGGCAGGTCCAGGGGCGGCTCGGGCCGGTAGAGATAGCGTTCGTTCAGGGCGAAGTCAGCGCGCACCCCGGGCAGCACCAGCTGCATAAGCTCCTGGTTCTGCAGCATCTCAGCGGGCGTGCCGTTGTAATCGACCAGCGCCGCGATCAGGTCGGCGTCTGCCAGCGTGTGCAGTCGGCGGCGCACCAGCCGGGTCCGGGGGCTCTCGGCGCCGGAGACCCAGAGGCTGATCGGCGCGGGCCGGCCGGCCCGGCGCAGCTGCCGGGCCACCTCGAAGGCCACCAGCGCGCCGAGACTGTGACCGAAGAAGGCGAACGGCCGGTCGGCCAGGCCGGTGACCGCCCGGGTCAGCCGCGCGACCAGCTCGTCCAGGTCGGCCAGCGGCGGGTCGAACAGCCGGACGCCGCGACCGGGCAGCTGGGCGACCCGCAGTTCCAGCCGCGGTCCGAGCAGCTCCTGCCAGGGTAGGAAGCTGTTGGCGTTGCCGCCCGCGAAGGGGAAGAGGAACAGCCGCATCGCACCGGCCGGATCGGTGCCGGCGGTGAACCAGTGCTCGTCGGTGTTCACGTGGCCCTTCCTTCAGGTAGCGGTTTCGTTCGGCCAGGTAGCGGTTTCGTGCGGCGGGCGGTCCTCGTACGGCTGGTGGTTCTCATGCGGTCAGCAGTTCTCATACACCGCCAGCACGGCGGCGTCGATGGCCGCGTTCATGGTCTCGGCGACCGCCTGCACCACTGGAGGACGCAGGACGCCGTCGTGGGTGGTGTCCAGCACCGAGCAGCTGATCAGCCCCGGCAGCAGCGCCTGCCACAGCTGTCGCCGCTCGGCCGCCGGATCCTGCTCGGGCAGGCCCGCCACCGGCTGGTCGGCCAGCCACAGCTCGCTCGGCGTCTCGGCCAGGCGCGGCAGCTCGTAGTGCGCCATGCTGGCCAGGTTGGCGCGGCAGCAGCGTGCCAACCGGTCGGCGTAGGCCGCCGCCTCGGAGTGCGCGGATCCGGCCGCTGGCGCTTCAGCCGGGGTCCCTTCGGCGCCCTCGGCGCCCGGGTTCGACCGCGCGCCCGCCCCGAGTTCCAACGCGAAGACCGTCCGCAGCTGCTGCTCGTCATAGCTCTGCAGCGATGCCCCGCTGCCCGGTGACGGCGGGTCGAGCAGGTAGAGCCCGGCGGCGGGCTGGCCGGCCGCCTCGCTCTCGGCGGCCATCGCCAGCGCGACCCACGCGCCGAACGACCAGCCGGCCAGCCGCCAGCGCCACTCGGCTTGAGGAAAGCGCTCGGCCAGCGCCTGGTGATAGCGCCGGGCCCGCTCGGCCAACGACCAGGGCGGCAGCTCCGGCCGGTACAGCGCGGGGTCGGCGATCAGGCAGACGGTCAGCCGCGGATCCAGGGCCGACACCAGCGACCGGTAGGCCTGGATGTCACCGCCCACCGGATGGATCAGGCACAGCAGGTCGCTGCCGGTGCCGGCCTGCCAGACTTCGACCTGCACCAGCTCGCCGGACTCGGTGTTGTCGTCGGCGCCGGCTTCGGTGGTGCCGCCCGCTGCGGTGCTGCCCGTCGCCGTGCCGCCCGTCGCCGTGCCGCCCGCCGCGGTGCCGCCGGTCGCGGTGCTGCCAGCCGGAAGGCCGGCGGTCACCTCGTACTGGGCCAGCACCTCGGACAGGCTGGCTCGGTGGCTCAGCCGGGCCAGCTCGATGTCGACGCCGAAGTGCTGCTTCACCTCACCGATCAGGTCCAGCAGGACGAGTGAATCGGCGCCCAGGTCATACAGCGACGCAGTGGGATCGAGCTCGTCCACGCCCAGCCACCGGCACAGGCAGTCGGCCAGGTGCTCGGCCACCAAGCGGGCCTCGCTCATCGAGCCGGCCGCGCTCACCGAACCGGCCGCGCTCACCGAAGCCGCTGCCGGCTCCGTCCCCGCACCGTCGGCCGGCGGGACGGCTGCCCGGTGCGCGTGATGGTCGGCGCCGGCCGGTGTGGCGTAGAAACTGCCGGCCTGCTCCAGGGCGGTGGTGCTCACCAGCAGCTGGGGCAGCTGCAGCCGCAACGCCCGCGCGAACACCCGCTGGCCCTCGACCACCCTGAGCCCGACGGCCAGGTGCGCCTGGTGCCGGGCATCGGTCCGCAGCGCCTGGCGTGCCATGCCCACCTCGCTCCAGACGTCCCAGTCGATGCCGAGGCGCAGCGTGCTCTCGGCCGGACCGCCGCGATGGCGGGCGAAGCCGTCCATCAGACCGTTGGCAGCGGCGTAGTCGAGCTGACCGATGCCTCCGAACAAGGCTGACATCGAGGAGCAGTAGGCGGCGAAGTCCGGCTGGTAGCGCTGGATGAGGCCCTCAATCAGCAGGCAGCCGCGCAGCTTGGCGGCCATCGCCTGGCGCATCGCGGCCGCGTCCCGCCGGGCGATCAGAGCGCCGGCCGCCACCCCTGCGGCGTGCACCACCCCGTCGAGCCGGTCCAGGCGTCGCTCGAGCCGGGCCAGCACCGTCTCGACCGGCTCCTGGGTCAGGTCGGCCTCGACCAGCTCGACCCGGTCGGCCCAGCCCGCCAAGGCAGCCGGCAGCGTCGCGCGCCGGGCCAGCAGGACCACCCGGCAGTCGGCCTGGGCCAGCAGCCAGCCGGCGATGCTGCTGCCGATACCGCCCGTGCCGCCCAGGACCAGGTAACGGCCACCGTCGACCGGCAGCTCGCCAGGCATCGAGTGGCTGGCAGCCAGGTGTCCGTTGGCCAGGTGTCCGTTGGCTGAGTGGCCGGCGGGCGGGTGTCCATTGGCCGGGTACCAGGCGGCGACCGGCTCCGGCGCGGTCACCGGCAGCATCGCGGGCTGCCACCAGTAGCCCTGCCGCAGCGCCAGCCGGCGTGGCAACCCGGCAGCGGTCCCGGGCCCGGCGTCGGCGTCCGTCCCGGCCAGCAGCGCGGCCAGCGGAGCCGCCCAGTCGGCCGGGTCCGAGCTGGGCAGGTCCAGCCACCGCCCGTCGACAGCGCACTCCTGCGGCGCCACCTCGCAGGCGCCGGCCAGCAGCCCGAACTCGGGCCGGGCCACGTCGCCATCGACCGGCTGGCCGAGGTAGGACAGCCACCACGGCCGCAGCCCGGCAGCCGCCGGCAGGCCGTCCGCCGCCTGCAGCAGCGCGGCCGGCGTGTCCAGGCAGGCCCAGCCGGCGCGGTCCAGCGCGGGCTGGCCCACCGGTCCGGCGACCGCCAGCGGCAGCGCGTGCAGCCAGTCGATACCGGCCTGGGCGGCGACGCCCAGCTCCGTCAGCAGTCTCGCCAGCGATGCGGGGCTCCCCGGATCGACCTGGTAGGCGTCGTCGGACAGCTTGGCGAAGGCGTCTCCGGCGCTGACCCGGACCACCCTGGGGTAGACCTCGTCGAAGGCCCGCAGCGCCTCGGCCGGCAGCGGCTCGGCCGTCATCGTGACCAGCAGCCGCGAGGTCCCGGCGCCGGCGCCGGCAGCGGCGCGGCGCCATCGCACCCACTGCGGCTGGTGCAGCCAGGCGTGCTCGGGCAGCCGCTCGCCGGCGCCCGGAGCGAGCCGGCCGGCGGCCCGAGCGGACTTGACGGACTGGGACCCGACACGCTCGAAGTCGTAGTCCGCGAGCTCGAACGCCGGCGGCGGGAAATCCCACGGCGGCTGAGCCGGTCCGGCCGGCCAGCGGATCAAGGCGCCGCGCAGCCAGGCGGCGGCCAGCGCCTCGACCGGCTGATCGCCCTCGACCAGACTGCCCTCGACCGGGTGGTCGCCCCTAACCGGCTGATTCGCCTCGACCAGAAGAGTCGCCTCGACCGGCTCGCCGGCCTCGCCGGGCGGTGCCAGCACCCCGGCCGCCGCGCGAAGCCATGCCACCGCGCTGGCCGCGTCGGGGCAGTGCGCCGCCATCCGCCAGCGGCGAGCCGGCCGGCCTGCCTGCAGGTGCCGCAGCACCTGGGCATAGCTGTCGGGATGCGCGGCCAGGTAGTCCGCGATCCGGTCCGCGTCCGCGCGCAGCGCCGCGGCGCTGCTGCTGGACAGCATCAGCAGCTCGACTACCCGGTCGGCCCCGGGCGCTGCCAGCGCTGCCGGCTCGGCGGCCTCGAGCACCAGGTGGCTGTTGGTGCCGCCGATGCCGAAACTGCTCACCGCGGCCACCCGAGGCCGGCCGGCCGGCCAGTCCAGCGCCTCGGTCGGGATGTAGAACGGTGCCGGATCAGGGCCGAGCTCGGGGTTGAGCCGGTGGAAGTCGACGTTCGGCGGGATCACCGCCGCGTGCACCGCCAGGGTGGCGCGCACCAGCCCGACCACCCCCGCGGCCGCCCCGAGATGCCCGATCTGGCTCTTCACCGACGACAGCGCGCACCGGGCGGACTCGGCCAGCTCGTAGGCCTGGCGCAGCGCGCCGACCTCGACCGGGTCACCGAGCCGGGTGCCGGTGCCGTGCGCCTCGACATAGCCCAGCTCAGCACTGATGCGGCCACTGCGCCGCAGCGCGGATCGGATCACCTCGCGCTGGCCGGCCAGCGCCGGCGCCCCGTAGCTGAGCTTGGCCGAGCCGTCGTTGTTGACCGCCGAGCCGGTGATCACCGAGTAGACGGTGTCGCCGTCGCGCTGAGCCAGCCGCAGCGGTTTGAGCACCACCACTCCGACGCCGCTGCCGCCGATGGTGCCGCTGGCGTCATCACTGAACGGGCGGCAGTGCCCGTCGACGGAGAAGATGTGCTGCGGCCGGTACCGGTAGCCCTTGCTCAGCAGCGGGTCGATGAGCACGCCACCGGCCAGCATCACCTCGCTGTCGCCCTGGCGCAGCATCCCGGCGGCGATGTGCACTCCCAGCAGCGAGCTGGAACAGGCGGACTGCACCGTGAAGGCAGGTCCGGTGAGGCCGAGGTGGTAGGCGACCTTGGTGGCCAGAAAATCCTTGTCGTGGTGCAGGGCCAGCTGGAAGCTGTCCGGCAGCCGGTCCTGGTCACCCTCGCGCAACATCGACTGGAAGTAGGTGTTCTCACCACAGCTGGCCACCAGCCCCACCCGCTGCCCGGCGGGCTCGGCGATGCCGGCGTGGGCCAGCGCCTGGACGCAGCACATCAGCAGGTGACGCTGCTGCGGATCCATCAGCCGGGCTTCCTGCCGGCTGATGCCGAAGTGGCCCGGATCGAAGGCCAGCATGCCGTCCAGCTGGCTGCGGGCGCCCACCAACCCGTCCACCGCGTCGAAGTGCTCGATACCCCGCCTGCCGGTGCGCACCAGGTCCCAGAAACCGGCCAGGTCATCGGCGCCGGGCAGCCGCACCGCCATGCCGATGACCGCGATCGGCTCGGTCGCCGACCCGGCCTGCGCCGGCTCGTCCATCGCGAGACGGTCCTCAGCGCTGGCCGGACGGTCCTCAGCGCTGACCGGACGGTCCTTGGCGCTGACCGGACGCCGCCCCGCGGCCTCGCCGTCGACGAACCGGGCCAGCCCGCGGATGGTGACGTGCTCGAAGAGGTCGGCGATGCTCAGCGACAGTCCCAGCTCGGCGGTGCAGCGCAGGTGGAAGCGCATCAGGCCGAGGCTGGACGCGCCGGCGTCGAAGAACCGCTGGTCCAGCCCGATCGGGTTGCCGATGACCGCCTCGAACAGCTCGCTCAGCTGGGCCTGCCGCGCGGACAGGCCGGGCGCGGCGCCTGCGTTCAGGCGCAGCTCCTCGCCCGGCTCGGTCAGCATCCGGCGGCGGTCCAGCTTGCCGCTGGCGGTCCGGGGCAGCGCCGACAGCAGGCGGAACCGGCTGATCCGCACGTAGGAGGGCAGCAGCGGCGCCAGGTGCTCGGTCAGCTCGGCGACCGACGGCGCGGCCGCCCGGCACTGCAGGCAGGCCACCAGCTGACCGCCGTCGAGCACCACCACCGCAGCGGCGATCCCCGGGTGGCGCAGCAGCGCGGCCTCCACCTCGCCCAGTTCCAGCCGGTGCCCGCTCACCTTGACCTGGTGATCCTCACGGCCCAGGTAGTGCAGCAGGCCCTGCCGGTCGAACCGGGCCTGGTCACCGGTCCGGAAGAAGTGCCCGAGCCCGGGCAGCTCCAAGAAGCGCGCCCGGTTGAGTTCGGGGTCGGCCAGGTAGCAGGGCGCCACCAGCGGACCGCCGATCAGCAGCTGGCCGGGGCAGTCCGGCGGCACGACCTGGTCGGCCTCGTCGACCACCCGCAGCCAGTGGTTGGCCACCGGCCGGCCGATGGCCGGACGGACCGGCCAGTGGGTCGGGTCGCCGTCCAGGCACAGACTGCTGACGACGTGGGTCTCGCTGGGGCCGTAGTGGTTGAACAGCCGGGCGCCCGGCATGCGGGAGAACCAGGCGCGGATGGCGTCGGTGCACAGCAGTTGCTCGCCCGCGGTGACCACCTCGCGCAGCCGCCGGGGATAGCGGCCCAGCAGGACGGCGTGCTCGGCGAGCAGCTGCAGCGCCACGTAGGGCATGAAGATCCGCTCGATGCCGGCCGAGTCCAGCTGCTCCAGCAGCGCCGGCGCGTCCTGGCGCCAGCCCGGCTCGATCAGGTGCAGGCAACCACCGCCGCACAGGGTCGAGAAGATCTCCTGGAACGAGACGTCGAAGGACAGCATCGAGAACTGCTGGGTGACCGCGTCAGGCGCCAGGTCACCGTCCTCGCGCTGCCACTGCAGCAGGTTGCACAGCACCTCATCGGGTACTCCGACGCCCTTGGGGGCGCCGGTGGAGCCGGAGGTGAACAACGTGTAGAGCGGTCGCCGGCCGGCGTGCGGGGGCAGCGCCGGTCCGGCCGCGGTGCGCAGCCGCACCGGGTGCCGGGGCAGGTCGCCGGTGTCGATGGCAGCCGTGGAGTCCGGGGGCAGCAGGACGCACAGCGGGTCGATCTGGCTCAGGATGTGGCGCAGCTGCTCGGGCGGGTACTCCGGGTCCAGCGGGACGATGGTCAGGTTGAGCCGGGCCAGCGCGAGCAGCGCCACCACGTGCTCGACCGAGGCCTCCAGGTGCAGGGCGACGCAGCAGGGCTGGTCATCCTCGGCCGGCAACGGGTAGTTGGCCCGCAACTCCGCGGCCAGCGCGCCGGCGTAGGCGTCGAGTTCGGCGTAGCTGACGGTCCGGTTGCCGGCTCGCAAGGCCGGCGCGTGCGGCGAGCGTCGGACCTGGCGGTCGAAGCCCTCGGCCACGGTGGTGAAGCTCAGCGTGGCGCTCGCGCCGCGGCCGGGCTCGGCCAGGCCGGCCCGGTAGCCGGCCACCAGCTCGGCCAGGGTGGCCGTCCGCCCCTCGACCAGCCAGTCCAGTCCCCGCTCGAACAGGGCGGCCAGCGCCTGGGCGTCGGCCTCGTCGACATAGTTCTCGGCGTACTCCCACAGGCAGTCCAGGCCGCCGCCGTGCTCGAGCACCGTCAGGGTCAGCGCGCACTTGGTCTGGGCCGGGGCCACCCACCGCGGACGGCTGGAGCAGCCGGGCAACGCCAGGCCGGCGAAGTCGGTGTTCTCCAGCACGAACAGAAAGTCGAACAGCGGCCCGTCCTCGCGGAAGCGGTGGTCGCTGAGCACGTCGGCCAGGGCCACGTCCTGCCGGTCCAGCACCGCCTTGCTGGCGTGGCAGTGCCGTCGCAGCTGCTCGCGCAGCTCCCCGGCCGGGTCCAGCGACAGCGGCAGGAGCACGGTGTTGGCGAACATCCCGACGCTGGCCTCGAACTCCTGCACCGGCCGGTTAGCCACCGGGCTGGCGATCAGCGGCCGGTCCCGGCCGGTCACGCCGTACAGGCTCCAGGCGAACACCCCGAGCATCAGCTGGAACCGGGTCAGTCCCAGCTCCGCGCCGAGGCGGTCCAGCTCGGCGCGGCGGGCCGCGTCCAGGCCGACGTGCAGCAACCGGCCGGCCGGTCGGGCCGCCGCCGGTGTTGCGGGCGGCAGTGGTGCTGGCAGTAAAGGTGCGGAGACCTCGTCCAGCTCGGCGTAGTGGGCCCGCAACTCGGCGCGTTGGGCGGCATAGGCCGGCCGGTTGAACCAGTCGGCCTGCCAGCCGGCGTAGTCGAGCGGGGTGGGTGCCGGGTCGGGGTCCATCAGGTCAGGGCCAGTCGCCGGGTCGGCGAGCGCGGCGGCGTACCCGGTCGAGATCGCCTGCAGCAGCAAGGTGACCGACCAGCCGTCCACGGCGATGTGATGCAGCCGCAGCAGCAGCATCCCGCCGTCGGCGTCGGCCAGCCAGCAGGCCTGCAGCATCCTCGGCCGGGCCAGCTCGAACGGCTCGGCGAACAGCCGGTCGGCGAAGGCCTGCCAGTCGCCGGGCGGCAAGGCCTCGGGCTGCCGGTCCGGTTCCAGCCACGGGTCATACGGCTCGGCCACCACCTGCCGAAGGCCGTCGGCGGCGGGGGAGAAACCGGTCCGCAGTGCCGGGTAACGCGCCACCAGCCGCCGCAGGGCGTGCCGCAGCGCAGGCACGTCGACGGCGCCGTCCAGCCGGAACGCCAGCCCGACGTTGTAGGCAACCGAGTCCGGGTCCTGCTGCTGCAGCAGCCAGAGCCGCTGCTGCTCGGTGGTGGCCGGCGCCGACTCCGCGCCTGCTGCTGCCACCGGCGCCGGGTAGGGCGAGTCGGCCTGGTTCCGGCCGGCCGCGACCGCGTCGGCCAGCTCGCCGAGCTCGGCCTGCAGCACCAGCCCGGCCGGCAGCTCGCTTCCCCAGCGCCGCCGAACCTCGAAGCGCAGCCGCAGTGCCTTGAGCGAGTCACCGCCGCTGGCGATCCAGCGGTCACCCGGACGCAGCCCGCTCACGCCCAGCACCTCGCCGGCCACGTCCAGCACCTCGCGCTGCCAGTCGGTGGCTTCGCCGGAGTCGGCGTCGGTGCCGGCCGCACCCCGCCACGGCGGGTCATCCCGGCTCAGCAACGCCTCCCGGTCGACCTTGCCGTTGGCGTTGAGCGGCAGCGCCTCGACCAGGTAGACCCGGTGCGGGCGCATGTAGGACGGCAGGCTCGCCGCCAGGTGCTGCTCGAAGGCCTCGAAGGTCAGCTGCTCGCCGAGCACCAGGTAGGCCAGCAGCTCGTTGGCCCCGAGGGCGTCCTCCCGGCGGGTGCAGACGTAGGCCTGGCGCACCGCCGGATGGGCCAGCAGTTGCCGTTCCAGCTCTTCCGGCTCGATCCGGAAGCCGCGCACCTTGACCTGGCGGTCGGTGCGGCCGACGTAGTAGATCAGGCCGTCGGCGTCGCGGCGGGCCAGGTCGCCGCTGCGGTAGTAGCGTCCCCGGCCGCCGTCCAGCCACGGCAGCCGGACGAAGCGCAGCGCCGTCTCATCGCCCAGGTTGCGGTAGCCCAGCGCGACCGCCTCGCCGCCGAGGTACAGCTCGGCGATCTCGCCGTCGGCGGCCAGCCGCCCGTCGGCGGTGACCAAAAGCGCCTCGGTGCCGGGCAGCGGCCGGCCGATCGGCGCCACGTCGCCGTCGAAGTCCCGGGGGATCGGGTGGCAGAGCGCGAAGGTGGCGGTCTCGGTGGGGCCGTAGCCGTTGTGCAGCACGGTGCGGCTGCTGGGGTTGTCGCGGTACCAGCGGCGGATCCGGGTGGCGTTGAGCTGCTCGCCGCCGACCAGCACCTGGCCGACGCCGGCGAAGCAGTCGGGCACCTGGTCGACCACCGCGTTGAACAGCGCCGCGGTGATGAACAGGGCGTCGACGCGCTCGGCCAGCAGCGCCGCCGCCAGCAGCTCCGGCGTCCGCACCGTCTGGTCGTCGAGGACCACGCAGCAGGCCCCGGTCAGCAGCGGCACCCAGACCTCGAAGCTGAGCGCGTCGAAGGCCGGGTTGGACAGGCTGGCATAGCGCGCCGCCTGGTCCAGCCGCAGGTAACCCGGCCGGGCCAGCCGCATGATCGCGACGTCGGGCACCTCGACGCCCTTGGGCCGGCCGGTGCTGCCCGAGGTGTAGAAGATGAACGAGGCGGGCGGGCCGGCGTCGATCCGGGACGGGTCGTGCCCGGCTTCGGTGCTCAGCAGGTCGGTCACCGACAGCGGCCGCACCCCGGCGGGCAGGTCGGCTGGGTCGGCAGCGCCGGCCGGGCGCCCGATCAGGGCCACGCAGCCGGCGTCGGTGAGCATGTGGCGCTGGCGCCCGGGCGGGCTCTGCCCGTCCAGCGGCACCACCACCGCGCCGGCCCGCAGGATGCCCAGCATCGCGCAGACCAGCTGCCAGGACCGCGGCAGGCACACCGCGACCGCGTCGCCCGGCACGACCCCGGACCGGCGCAGTCCCTCGGCGATCGCGGCGCTGGCGGCGGCCAGCTCGGCATAGTCCAGCTGCCGCTCGCCCTCGATGACCGCGACGGCGCTCGGCGTCCGGGCCGCCTGGGCCAGCACCGCCCCGGCCAGCGAACTCGACCTCGGCTCGCTCACGATCCCTGCCCCACCGCAGCCAAGTCGGACGCGATCGAATCGGACACGCCTGAAGCGGGGACGGCCGATTCGGGTGCTGACAGGCAGTCCAGCTCCCGGTCGATCAGCGTGGCCACCCCGCGCACCTCGTCGGTCTCCAGGATCTCCCAGTGATCGCAGTGCACCACCTCGACCGTCAACCCGCCGGGGGCGTCGGCGGCCCGGCGGCCCCAGAACTCCAGCGCCTGCCGGACCGAGTCGGGGTCCCGGTTGGCCACGGCCTGCAACAGCACCAACCGGGCAGGCGACGGCGGTGTCAGGTAGTCGCGCATGGTCAGCCGGTTGTGGTTGTAGATCTTGAAGTACTGCTCGATCTGGGCGTCCTCGATGCCCGGGTACATGCCGTTGAACTTGATCAGCTTGTCCCGGAACTCCGGCAGGTCCACCGGCTCGATCTCGGCCCGCTCGACCGGGTCGTCGGTGCCCTGGGTGTCCAGCAGCAGCACGCTGACCTGCGCGTTGCCGGCCAGCGCCAGCCGGCGTCCCATCTCGTAGGCCACCAGGCCGCCGTAGGACAGCCCGGTCAGCACCAGCGGCCCGTCGAGCATCGGCTCGATCAGCCGCAGGTAGGCATCGGCCATCGCCTCGACCGTGGGCAGGAACGCCTCACCGGGATTCACCCCCGGCGACTGGATGCCGTAGACCCCGTACGTCGCGGGCAGCACCTTGGCCAGTGACAGGTAGCAGAACGCCGTCCCGCCGGCCGGGTGCACGCACACCACCCGCCGGATGCCCTTACCCGGACGGGCCTCACCCGGCCGGAACTCGATCAGGTTGCCGGGCGCGCCGCCGGAGCCCCGGCGCAGCCGGGCGGCCAGCGCCTCGATGCTCGGATGCGCCACGATCTCCTGGATCGGCAGCCGCTGGCCGAACTCCTCGTTGATGGCGTGGGCCAGCTTGATGGCCGAGATCGAGCTGCCGCCGACGTCGAAGAAGCTGTCCCGGATGCCGATGTCGGGCTGCACCAGCAGCCGTTCCCAGATCTTGTACAGCTTCAGCTCGACATGGTCGCGCGGGCTGGCCTGGTTGACCTGCATCGGCCCGTCGGCCAGCGCCTGGCGCAGCAGCGCCGCCCGGTCGAGCTTGCCATTGGCGGTCATCGGCAGCTCCGAGAACTCCAGGAACACCGCCGGGATCATGTAACCGGGCAACTGCCGGGACAGCGCCTCGCGCCACTCGGCCGGCTGCTCGTGCGGCGAATCGCCGCGCGCGACGGCGGCCACCAGCCTCGGCTCGCCGGCGCCGCTCTCGTCGAACAGGACGGCCGCCTCGCGCACGCCGGGCTGCTCGCGCAGCACCGCCTCGACCTCGCCGAGCTCGACCCGGAAGCCGCGCAGCTTGACCTGGTGATCGCGCCGTCCGGCGTAGCAGATGTCGCCGTCGGGCAGCCGGCGGCCCAGGTCGCCGGTGCGGTACATCCGCTCGCCCGGAATGAACGGGTCCGGCACGAACCGCTCGGCGGTCTGGCCGGGCCGGCCGAGGTAGCCGCGAGCCACGCCGGCGCCGCCGATGTAGATCTCGGCCGCCACCCCGACCGGCACCGGCTGCAGCCGCTCGTTCAGCAGGTAGATGCGGGTGTTGGACAGCGGCCGGCCGATCGGGCACTGGCGGGCCAGCGGCCGCGGGTCGAGGTAGGCGCTGCTGTAGACCGCTGTCTCGGTGGGGCCGTAGCCGTTGAGGATCCGCAGCCCGGGCAACTCCTCGCACATCCGGTGCAGGGCCAGCTCGGGCAGCGGTTCCACCCCGACCAGCAGCTGGCGCAGTGCCAGCCCGGACAGCCGCTCGGCGGGCGCCTCGTCGATCCACTTCACGTACGCCGGCGGCAGGTACGCCTGGCAGATCCGGTGCTCGCGCAGCCAGCTCATCAACGCCTCGGGGTCGGCCCGGATCTCCTCCGGCACCAGGTGCAGGGACCCGCCGCTGGTGAGCGGCAGCAGGATCTCCTGCACCGAGACGTCGAAGCCGATGCTGGACCACAGCGCCGCCGGTGCGCCGGCCGCCGGGCCCACCCGCGCCAGCCAGTGATCGAGCAGGTTGGTGATGCTGGCGTGGCTCACCGCGACGCCCTTGGGCCGGCCGGTGGAGCCCGAGGTGTAGATCAGGTAGGCCAGGTTCGCGCCCCGGACGGCGACACCGGGCCGGTCCTCGCACCGGCCCTCCGCCTCGACCGCTGCCAGCGCCGGCCAGCCGGTAGCCGTCCCACCCGTAAAAGCGGACCCGGCCGGATCGGTCAGCACCAGGGCCGGCTGGGCATCGGCGACCATGCCGGCCAGTCGCTCGGCCGGCAGCGCCGGGTCCAGCGGCAGGTAGCCGGCGCCCGCCTTGAGAATGCCCAGGATGCCCACCGCCAGCTCGACGCTGCGCTGCATGCACAGGCCCACCAGCTGGTCGGGCCTGACGCCGCGCTCGATCAGGGCGGCCGCCAGCCGGTTCGCGCGGCGGTCCAGGGTGGCGTAGTCCAGCGCGTCGGCTCCGCTGACCACGGCGAGCTGGTCCGGACGGCGGGCGGCCTGGGCCTCGAAGCGCTCGATCAGGGTGGCCGGGCCCGCCAGCGGCTGCGCGGTGGCGTTGCAGTCATAGAGCTCGTGCTGGCGTTCGGCGGCGCTGAGCAGCTCCAGCTCACCGACCGGCCGGTGCGGGGAACTGCTCACCTGCTGCAGCAGCCGGACGTAGTGCGCGGCCATCCGGGCGATCGTGGCCGGCTCGAACAGGTCGCTGTCGTACTCGAAGAGCAGTTCCAGCTCGCCGTCGCGCTCGGTCACCTCCAGCGCCAGGTCGAAGCGGGCCGCACCGGTGCTGGTCTCCAGCGGCCGCAGCTCCAGTCCGGGCAGTTCCAGCCGGCCCAGCGGCATGTTCTGCAGCACCAGCATCACCTGGAACAGCGGTGAGTAACTGGCGTGCCGCTCCGGGTGCAGCGCCTCGACCAGCTGCTCGAAGGGCTGCTCGGCGTGGGCGTAGTCCTCCAGCACCCGGTCCCGCACCTCGGTCAGCAACTGGTGGAAGGACTGGTCCGCGGCCAGCTGGTTGCGGATCACCACGGTGTTGATGAAGTGGCCGATCAGGTCCTCGACCTCGCTGTGGTTGCGGTTGGCGAACGGCGTTCCGACGCACATGTCGTCCTGGCCGCTGTAGCGCCAGAGCAGCACCGACAGGGTCGCCATCAGCGTCATGAACAGCGTCGCGTCACCGGCCTGGCCGAGGGCGTGCAGGCCGCGGAGGGTCTCGGCGTCGGCCCGGACGCAATGGCGCTCGCCCCGAAAGCGCTGGCCGGCCGGTCGCGGCCGGTCGGTGGGCAGCGCCAGCAGGGTCGGGGCGTCGGCGAGCCGGGTCTTCCAGTACTCCAGCGCGCCGTCCTGCTCCCGCTCGCGCTGCCACAGCGCGTAGTCCGGGTACTGCACGGCCGGCTCGGGCAGCGGCGAGGGCAGCCCCCGCAGGTACGCCCCGTACAGCTCGCCCACCTCGTGCACCAGGATGCCGATCGACCAGCCGTCGGCGACGATGTGGTGGACGTTGACCAGCCAGCGGTACTCCCGCTCGCCCAGCTTGAGCACGCTGGTGCGCAGCAGCGGGCCGGCGGCCAGGTCGAACGGCGCCTGCGCGTCGGCCTCGGTGAGCTGCCGTGCCTGCTCCAGCCGCTCGGCCATCGGCAGGTCGGTGAGGTCGATCAGCGGCATCGGCACCGGGCTGGCCGGCCGCACCAGCTGGCGGGGCTCGCCGTCGACGAGCGGGAACACGGTGCGCAGCGACTCGTGCCGGCGGGCCACCTCCGAGACCGCGCGTTGCAGCGCCGGCAGGTCCAGCGCGCCGGTGAACCCGAAGGCGGATGGGTTGTTGTAAAAGGGGTTCCCGGGCGCCAGCTGGTCCAGATACCAGAGCTGGCGCTGGGAGTGCGACAGCGGCAGCGGCGCGTCCGAGGCCGGCCGGCGGGTGAGCCGGCCGCCGCCGTGCGGGTCGCCGCTGAGGATGGCGATCAGCTCCTGCTTGTGCCGCTTGAGCTCGGCCAGCCGGTCGGGGGTGAGAAAACCTTTGGGCGCGGTGCACCGCAGCTTGCCGTCGTTGACCTCCAGGCCGACGGCATGGCGGTTGAACAGCTCCAGCAACTCGTATGCGTTCATATCTCGATCTGTTCCATTTCGACGCCGTCCAACTCGACGTCATCCAGTTCGGTGCTGGTCCGTCCGGCGTCCGCCGGCTCGGCCCCGTTGGGCTTGGCGCCGTTGGGCTTGGCGTCGGCGGGCTCAGCGCTGGCGGGCTCAGCGCCGGCGGGCCCAGCGCTGGCAGGTTCGGCAGGTTCGGCATCGGCAGGTTCGGCGCCGTGCGGCTGCGGCGCCCGCAGGCCACCCACCATCGAGTAGATCAGCTGGTGGGTGGGGCCCAGCTCCAGCAACGGGTCCAGCTCGGCCCGCTCGACCGAACCGATGCCGCACAGCCCGATTCCCAGCTCCGGCGCCGCCATGGTCAGCAGCTGAGCCATCGCGCCGGCCTCGACCTGGCAGAAGCCGAGGCTCTCCGGCCCGTAGAGCGGCTCGATCGCCGCCAGGTCGGCCACCAGGAACAGCGCGAAGGCCGCGGCCTCGAAGACCGGCCGGTTGACGAAGTAATCATAGGCGTCCGGGCTCAGCGTCCGCCCGGCCCCGACCGCCACCAGCCGGTGCGCGCTCGGGTCGTAGTAGTACGCCCCGCCCGGCACGCCGGCCACCCGGTCGGGCTTGAGGTAGAGGTAGGTCTGCACCGGATAGCTGCTGCCGGCCGAGCCGTAGAGGTACTTGGGCCGGCCGTCCAGCTCGCGCTGGGACAGCCACGCCAGCAGCCCGGACAGCACGCCGACCTCGACCGGTTCGGCGCGGAACTGCCGCACCGAGCGCAGCTGGCCGTAGCGGCGCGCGAAGGCCGGATCGGTCGGGGCGGCCAGCGCGACGGCCGGCGCGCCGCTGTCCAGACGGCGCAACCCCAGGCCGGCCGCCTTGAACTCCTGGCGGGCCTGCGGGTCCTCCACCACGGCGGCGTCGCTGCCCTGGACTGCCGCGGTGGTCACCGGCTGGATGCTGCGCTGGGCCCGGGCGGCGATCGCCTGCTCGCGGCTGTGCTGGCGATACATCGCGAGCAGCTCGGCCAGCGTCGGCTTGCGCATCAACTGGGCCAGTTGCGGCCGGAAGCCCAGCTCGCTGGACAGCGCGTTGGCTATCCGGACGACGTCGATCGAGGTGGCCCCGAGCTGCAGCAGGTTCGCCCCCGCCGCGATGTCCGGCTGGTCCAGCACACCCTCGACGATCGCCACCAGCCGGAACTCCTCCGGCGACAGCGCAGCCGGCTCCTCGGCCGCCGGCTGGCTGGCGGGGCCGGGCTCGGGCAGCCGGCTCCGATCGACCTTGCCGTTCGAGGACAAGGGCAAGGCATCGAGGAAGGTCATCGTCGCCGGCACCATGTAGGCCGGCAGCTTGCGAGTCAAGTGCTGGGTCAGCTCGTGCTGGGTCAGCTCACCCGCCGAGCCTCGCACCACGTAGCCGGCCAGCCGCTTGTCGCCGTGCGCCTGGCCCCAGACCCGGACCGCGGCGGCCCGCACCGCCGGATGCGACTCGAGCACGGCCTCGATCTCGCCCAGCTCGACGCGGTAGCCGTGCACCTTTACCTGGCCGTCCTCCCGGCCGAGGAACTCGATGTCGCCGGTGGGCAGCAGCCGGCCCAGGTCGCCGGTGCGGTAGAGCCGCTCACCGGTCACCGGGTGGGTGATGAAGCTGGCGGCGGTCCGGGCCTCGTCGCGCCAGTACCCCATGGCCAGGCCGACGCCGCCGATGTAGAGCTGGCCCGGCACCCAGGTCGGGCGCGGCCGCAGGGCGTCGTCGAGCACGTGGAACTGCTGGTTGGTCAGCGCCTTGCCGTACGGGATGCTGCGCCAGCTCTCCTCGAGCTCGCCGATCGGGTAGTGGATCGACCAGATCGAGGCCTCGGTGGCGCCGCCCAGGCTGTGCACCTGCGCCGCGGGCGCCAGCCGGCGCAGCCGGTCCGGCAACGCCAGCGGGATCCAGTCACCGGACAGCATCACCAGCCGCAGCGACGGCGGCAGCTCCCGGCCGCCCTCGGCGTACTCGACCAGCATGCCGAGCAGCGTCGGCACCGAGTTCCAGACGCTCACCCGGTGGGCGTGCAGCAGTTCCAGCCAGTGGGCCGGGTCGCCGGCCAGTTGCGGCTCCAGCAGGACCACCGCCGCGCCGGCGGCCAGGGTGCCGAAGAAGTCGTACACCGACAGGTCAAAGCTCAGCGACGACAGCGCCAGCACCCGGTCGGCCGGCCCGACGGCGAAGCGGGAGTTGATGTCGAGCAGGGTGTTGACCGCGCCGCGGTGATCGATCATCACGCCCTTGGGGGCTCCGGTCGACCCCGAGGTGTAGATCACGTAGGCCAGGTCGGAGCCGGCCCAGTTGACCGGACGCCACGGCGGGCCGTCGGGGCCGCAGGAAGCCTCGTCGACCACCAGCGGCGACACGCCGGCGGGCAGGGTCATCCCGTGCCCCGTGACGCCGGGCCGGCCCCGCTGCACCAGCACCAGCCGGGCCTCGGTCCGCTCCAGCAGGTGGGCGACCCGCTCGGCCGGCAGCGCCGGGTCGATCGGCAGGTAGGCAGCGCCGGCGTACAGGATCGCCAGGGTGGCAGCGACCTGCTCCCAGCCACGCTCCATGCTCACCGCTACCAGCTCGCCGGCCCGCACGCCGGCTGCCTGCAGCCGCCCGGCAAGCTGGCGCGCCTGACGGTCCAGCTGCCCGTAACTGAGCTGCCGGTCGGCGGCCAGCACCGCGACCGCGTCCGGACGGGCCTCGGCCTGCCGGCTGAACAACTCGTGCAGCAGCGGCAGCTCCCGCGCCGGCGGCAGCGCTCCGGCCGAGGGCGGGCCGGACGGCCGCAGCCTGGCCAGCGGCAGCAGCTGGTCCAGCCTGGACTGCCAGGCCGCGGGCTCGGCCAGCCGGTCCAGCAACGCGCAGTAGGCGGCGAACATCTCGGCCACCATGCCCTCGCCGAACAGCTCGTCGATGCTGTCCCAGTTGAACTGCAGCCGGCCCTGCACCTCGAACACCGTGTGGTCGATCCAGACCTGCGGGGTCTGGGTGATGCTGTGCACGGTCTCACCGCCCAGCGCGATGGCCAGCTCGCCCTCGGTGAACGAGCCGAGCTCGGGAGTGTTGTCGACCATGCCGACCGTGCTGTTGAACACCACCGGCATCGCGCCCGGCTGGGTGCCCCGGGCCTTGGACACCTCGCGGGCCACCAGCACGCCGCTCATCGCGGAGTGGTCCATGTCCTGCCAGAGCCGGTCCTGGATCGCGCGGGCCTGCTCGGCGATGGCCGCCTCGGGCGCCACCTCGACCTCCAGCAGCACCAGCGAGGTGAAGTCGCCGAGCACCGCGTTGACGTCGGGATGCAGCGGCAACCGGTTGAACAGCGGCAGGCTCAGCGAGAAGCGGGGTTGCCGGCTCCACAGGGCCAGCACCTGGGTGAAGGCGGTCAGCAGCAGCGTCGAGGCGGTCACCCCGTGGCTGCCGGCGGCCGCCTTCAACGCGTTCCACCGCTCGGCGGGCAGCACCTGCTGGTAGCGGGTGAAGTGCGGCTGCCGGATGGTCTCGGGCTGGCGGGCCAGCGGCAGGTCCGGCGCGCCTGCAAGATCGGCGGCCCGCTGCTGCCAGTACCGGCGGGCGCGCTCGTAGCGAGGGGTCTGGCGCAGCGCCTGCTCGGCCAGCACGCAGTCGCGGAACGTCAGCTCCAGCGGCGCCAGCTCGGTGTCCGGGTCGAGGTAGAGCTGCACCAGCTCGCGCTCCAGCAGATCGGTGCTGGCGGCGTCGAGGATCAGGGCGTCGGTGCTCAGGTGCAGCCGGACCTCCCCGTCGAGCAACGTCACCGCGAACTCGAACAGCGGCCAGCGGCTGGCGTCCAGCAGCTGGTGCGACATCCGGTCGCGGACCTCGGCCAGCCGGCGCCCCGCCTCGGCCGGGTCCAGGCCGCGCAGGTCGTGCCGGGTCATCTCATACGGCGGCACCTCGGCCAGCACCCGCTGCCGGCCGTCGGAGGTGAACACCGCGCGCAGCATGTCGTGCCGGTCGATCAGCCGGTTGAGCGCCCGGGTGAAGCGGTCGGAGTCGAACTCGGGCAGCCGGATCTCCTCGTAGCCGTGCGCGCCGACCCCGCCGAGAGAGATGGTGGAGTCCCGGCCCACCCAGTACGCCTGCTGGATGTCGGTCAGGTCGAACGGCTGGTAGCGGCCGGCCGGGTCGGGCTCCAGCCGCGGCACCACCAGCGCGGTGTCCTCGGTGTCGGTCCGATCGGCCAGCTCGCCGGCCAGATCGGCCAGCACCGGGTGCTGGAACAGGCTGCGCAGCGACAGCCGCGCCGACATCCGCTGGTTGACGGTGGCGATCAGCCGGGTGGCCAGCAGCGAGTGCCCGCCCAGGGCGAAGAAGTCATCGTCCACCCCGACCCGGTCCCGGTGCAGCACTTCGGCCCAGATGGCAGCCAGCCGCGCCTCGGTCTCGGTGCGCGGAGCCCGGTACTCGGCTGCGCTGTCGGACGGGCCCGGCGCGGGCAGGGCACGCCGGTCGAGCTTGCCGTTCACCGTCAGCGGCAGCCGTTCCAGCAGCACCCAGCGGGTCGGCACCAGGTGCTCGGGCAGCCGCAGCTTCAGCTGCTGCCGGGCAGCCTCGACGGTGCTGGTTCCGGCGGCGCTCGATCCCGAGATGTAGGCGACCAGCTCCCGGTCGGCCGAGCCGTCCCCGTGCGGCAGCACGACGGCCTCGCGCACTCCGTCGAGTGACAGCAGCGCGCTCTCGACCTCGCCCAGCTCGACCCGGAAGCCCCGCACCTTCACCTGGTTGTCGGCGCGGCCGGCGTAGTCGAGGCTGCCGCCGGCCCGCCGGCGGACCAGGTCGCCGGTCCGGTACATCCGCTCGCCCGGGGCGAACGGGTCGGGGACGAAACGCTGCGCGGTCAACCCCGGCCGGTTCAGGTAACCGCGCGCCAGGCTGTCGCCGCCGATGTAGAGCTCGCCGACCACGCCGATGGGGACCGGCTGCAGCCGCGCGTCCAGGACGTAGAGCCGGGTGTTGTCGATGACCGTCCCGATCGAGGGCAGCGCCGGCCAGTTCGGCGCGTCGGCGCACCGCAGTGCCTGCTGGCTGGCCACGTGCGTCTCGGTCGGGCCGTACTGGTTGTAGAGCCGGGCGTGCGGGAGCCGAGGACCGGCCAGCCGGGTGATCCAGGCCCGCAACTCGTCGGTGACCCGCAGCGCCTCACCGGCGGTGATCACCTCGCATCCGGACGGCGGCCCGGGCCGGCTGTTGTCGGCCAGGCTGGCGACGTGCTGCAGCACCGCGGCCGGCAGGAAGGCGCGTTGCACGTCGTGCTCGGCCAGGAAGCTGTCCAGCCGGTCCAGCTCCTGGTGGCTGCCGCCGGGCATCAACACCAGGGTCGCGCCCTGGCAGAGCGTGCTCCACACCTCCTGGAACGAGACGTCGAAGCTGATCGAGGCGAACTGCAGCACCCTGCTCGCGGGCGGGCTGTCCGGGGTGGCGCGTTGCAGCTGCCACTGCACCATGTTGTCGGCGCTGCGCCAGGTTTGCGAGACGCCCTTGGGTTGCCCGGTGGAGCCGGAGGTGTAGAGCAGGTAGGCCAGCTGGTCGGGCAGCCGGCGCACCACCGGGTCGGTGGTGGGCGCGTCGGCCCAGGTGGCGGCGTCGGCGTGCAGGTCGAGGACCGGTAGCGGGTGGGGCAGTGCCGCGATCGCGGGTTGGAGGGCGGCGCGGGTGGCGGTGTCGGTGATGAGCAGGGTGGGGTCGC